>JBAUUM010000213.1:0-7039 GCA_049582705.1 Actinocatenispora sp. | reverse complement strand
ACCGTCCGCCGGCCCGGCGCCGGCGGGCGCGACGTCCGGTCCGGCGTACGGAGCGGAACAGTCCCGGGTCTCGGCACCCGGCGCCTGGAGCGTGCCGCCGACCGGCGTGCAGGAACCGTCGTACCGGGCCCCGTTCGCGCCGCACGGCCCGTACCGTCCGCACACCGCCACCTCGAACAACTCCGACGAGGTCCCGCTCGCGGGCTGGTCGTACGGCAGTGACGCCACCCCGCCACCGCCGCCACCGCCCGGTCCCGGCCGCAGGCCCCGACGGGAACGCTCGATACTGGGCCGGCTCACGTTCTTCGCGCTGTGTCTGGCGATCGGTGCCGTCGCCGTCCTGTCCGTACTCACCGGCACCTTCACGATCTCCGCGTTCTTCGCGGTCGGGCTGGGCGTGGTGGGTGTCGGTCTGGTGGTGGGCGCCTGGCGCGGGCGGGCCCGCTGGCTCATCCTGTTGGGCTGCGTACTCGCCGTGGGGCTGCCGGTCTCCTGGGCCGGTGAGCACGTCACGGCGCGACCGGACTGGCCCACCGCCGCCCGTGACACGAGCGACCATCGGTGGACGCCGGCAACGGTCCAGTCGGTGCGGCCCTGGTACCACACCGACCTCGGCAACGGCACGCTGGACCTGAGCCGGGTGGACTTCGCCGACCAGCCCCGCAGCGTCTCGGTACGGTCCAACTTCGGCAACGTGCGGGTGATCCTGCCGCCGGACGTGGACACCACGGTCCGGACCAGTGACGGGGTCGGCAGCATCGACCTCTTCGGTGTCAAGGACGACGGACCGCACGACGCGACCACGCCACGGTCCGACGTCGGGGCCGACGGTCCGGGCGGCGGCACCCTCACCCTGAACGTGGAGGCCCCCGTGGGGAATGTGCAGGTGACCCGATGAGCGACCAGGACAACCGGGAGAAGCCGGGCCTCAGGACACATCCCACCGACGTCGTCTCGCTGGTCTTCGGGTTGATCTTCCTCGGCCTGGCCGGCTGGTGGCTGCTCGACCTGGTCGCCGGCGTGACCCTGCCGCTCGGCTGGCTGCTGGCGGTGACGCTGATCGTGGTGGGCGGGATCGGGCTGTTCGCCGCGGTTCGGCCCGGCCGGCGCCGGCACGGGGACGAGCCACCGCACCGTTCCTGAGGCCCGGTCAGCTCCGCTGCGTTACCGTGGCACGGTCGGCGATCGCCGACCATCCCGGTTTGAGAACGGAGCACGTCCCTGATGACCGACCTCGCGAGCCGTACGGTGTTGCCGCTACGTTCGGGCCGACTGGGCGACCGGGTGGCCGGACTGCTGCTCGGCGAGCTGTCCCGGCTCCCCGGGCCGAAGAGCGGGCTGCTGGTCGGGGTACCGACCGGCTGCCCGGTGCTGGCCGGCGCGCTGGCCGGGCTGTCGCCCGGCGACACGCTGACCGTCCTGCCGGACGCCGGTTCGATGGACGCCCAGGCCGCCGTCGGTGACCAGGTCACCGGCGAGGGCGACGGGGTCGGCGAACGGGTCCAGGTACTCACCTCGCTGCGGGACGCGAAGCCGAGCGACGTGGTGATCGTCGCGCAGCCGCTGTCCGGGTCCGCCACCGACGTGGCCGCCCTGCTCGACGAGCTGCGTGAGCTGGTCGCGCCCGGTGGGGTCCTGGTCGTCGCCGCCCCGGCGCGGCCGGGCGACGCGGCCGGCCTGGAACTGCGTGACCTGGCGGACCGGCACGGCGTGGGCACGGACCTGGTGGTCCGGCACCGCCCGCCGCTGCGGGTGCACCGGCTGCGGTTCACGCCGGCGGAGCCGCTGGTCGCCGACCGACTGACCCCGGTGACCCGGCCGAGCAGCGTGCCGCTGGCGGGTGGCATGAACCTGGACTCCAACGGTGTGGCCGCCGCGGCGGTGTGCGCCGGTCTGGCGCTGCTGACCAGGCGCGCCCGCCCGTCGTCGAAGCTGTGGCTGGTGCCGGCGCTGGCCGCGCTCCCGGTGGCGGCCTTCTTCCGGGACCCGGAGCGGACCGTTCCGGACGACGAGTCGGCGGTGGTGGCCGCCAGCGACGGCACCGTACTGTCCATCGAGCAGCTGCACGACGACAAGTTCGGCGTCGGTGACGGCGAATGGCTCCGGATCGCGGTCTTCCTGTCCGTACTCGACGTGCACATCAACCGCGCGCCGGTGGCCGGTCGGGTGATCGAGGTGTTCCGGGAACGGGGCGGCTACGCGCCGGCCATGAAGGCCGCGGCGGAGCACAACGTGGCCGCCTACACGGTCCTGGAGAGCGGCCACGGCCCCGTGGTGGTGGCCCAGCGCACCGGCCTGGTGGCCCGTCGGATCGTGCACCGGGCACCGGCGGGGGCGCTGATCGCCCGCGGCGAACGGTTCGGCCTGATCCGGTTCGGCTCCCGCACCGACGTCTACCTGCCGGCCGGCGCGGCGGAGGCCCTGGTCGCGCCGGGCGACAAGGTCGCCGGCGGCGCCTCGGTCATCGCGCGCTGGCGCTGACCCGGCAGTTCCTCACGGCGTACGACGACGCCCCGCGGTCGCTGACCGCGGGGCGTCGTGCACAACGGGAGTCGCCGTTCACCGGCTCCGCGTCACGCGGCGGAACGGCGGTGCTTGAGCCACAGCAGAGGACCGCTGAGCAGGTACACGCCGACCAGCACCAGGAACGTGGCGCTCAGGTCGAGCAGGGCGCCGGCAACGGGCACCACCAGCAGCCACAGCGGCAGTCGGCGCAGCTGCGCCACCTTGGCGTACGGGAACGTGGTGACCATCAGCAGGCCGAGCACGCCGACGCTGGCGACGAGCACCAGTCCGGTGTGCGGGTGCAGCAGGCAGGCGAGCGCCAGGATGCCCGCCACGATGGTGGTGGGGATGCCGGCGAAGTAGTGCCCGTCCTTGGGCGAGACGTTGAAGCGGGCCAGCCGGATCGCGGCGCAGACCGCGACGAGCGCGCAGGCCGGCGCCAGTACGGCGACGGGGGCGTCCGGGGACAGCCAGCGGAACACCAGCACCGGCGTGGCGATGCCGAACGAGCACATGTCGGCGAGCGAGTCCATCTGCGCGCCGAACGGGCTGGACACGCCGAAGGCGCGGGCGAGGCCACCGTCGAGGCCGTCGAACACCACGCAGCCGATGAGGCAGAGCGCCGCCCAGCGGACGTCGCCGGCGAGGGCGAGGAAGATCGCGGTCATGCCGAGCAGCAGGCTGCTCACGGTGCACGCGTTGGCGAGCACGAAGCCGATCCGGCGCTTCAGGGTGTGCGGGCCGGGAAGCAGCGGGGTCGGCAGGGCGGTGGCGGTCACCGACGCTAACGCGGGAGGCTCTGGCTCCTCCACGTCGGTCGTCGGGTCGAGCCGCGGCACTGCCGGGCTGACCGGCGCGACAACCCCGACCGTGCGGTGCTGTCCGTCGCGGGTGGTCTCCGGCGGCAGCCGGAGTGCGGTGTCGTGCTGACGGTGCCCGACCAGGACCCGACGGGCGATGGAACTGCCCCGTCGTAGCCCGCGGGTGATACGGCGCCCGGCAGGCCGCGGACTGTCCGTCACGCGGCGGCGGCGCCATGGAGTTCTCGGCACGAAGTCTCCTTCTCACCGGATCGGCTGGTCCCGCCTGTCGGCGGCCGTCCGGCGCGTGTCCTTCACCATGGCATATGAGCACACACCATGGCGACTAAGCGATGGGCCACTCTAGCCGATTAAGTGACGAACCACCACAGATCAACCCTCTGTCACACCACTCTCGGTGAGGCCGGCCCATCGATGCCTGTCACTCGGAGCGCCCACGCCACCGCATCGGTGATCGGTAGGTCCGTGACCTGCTCAAGCGTGAACCAATCGGCGGCATCCGTCGACCCGCCCACATCCATCACACAGGGTGTTCCCGGCGCAGCCACAAACACCCGGTACAGTACGCCGACCGCGTGCCAGTCCATCGGATAACCCTCCGGCCCGAGCGCCGCCGGGTTCCGGTGGCTGAAAACCCCGGCCAGCTCGGTGACCACGCCCACCTGGTCGGTCTCCTCGACCAACTCCCGCAGTACCCCGTGGGCCGGCGACTCGCCGTGGTCGGTCCCGCCACCGGGCAGGTGCCAGTGGCCGCCACCGGGATACCCGGGCGTGTTGCGGGTCAGCAGCACCCGGCCGGCCGGATCCGTCGCGAGGGCGTACGCGGCGAACCGCTGACCGCGCGGCGCCCCGGCGGGCGTGGCAAGGGTTGGGCCAGCGAGCACGGTCCCGGTCGGTACGGTCCCGGTCGGCGGCGGTTCGGCCGTGACCTGCGGCGGTGTCGCCGGAAGGCCGAGTACGTCCGCGACGAACGGCATCAGGGGCAGGCCGGCGGCCTCCTCCCGGCCGATCCAGCGGGCCAGGTCGGTCGTGCCGTCCGGCTCGTCGCGCAGCGTCCCACCCGTCGCCCGCACGTCGTACAGCACCCGGTCGGTGTGCAGCCGCTCGCCCCGGGCGGGTATCTCCAGCACGTCCGCGACGACCGTGCGCAGCCCGGCGACCTCCACCTGCAGACCGGTCTCCTCGGCGACCTCGCGGACCACCGCCTCCAGCGGATGCTCGCCGTGTTCGATGCCGCCGCCCGGCAGATACCAGGTACCGGCCACGTCGGAGCGGTCGGACGACCGGGTCAGCAGGATCCGACCGGCGTCGTCGGTCAGTACGCCGTACGCGCCGATCCGGCGGGCGGGCCGCAGCGGGACGGCGGCACCGGACCGCTCAGCATTGGGCCGCTCGGCGTCGGGCCGGTCAGCAGTGCGCCGCTCGGCGTCGGACCGGTCGGCGTTGTCCCGCTCTCGGGCGGATCCGCGTTGGTCAACCATGCCGTTCATTCTCGACGCCTGTAGCGGCACGTGTCGGTCTCGATGCCGACTGTTGACATGACGATCGTGATCTCCGGCCCGATCGGAACCGGTCCGGGATCACTCCCACTCGATGGTGCCCGGCGGCTTGCTCGTGATGTCGACGACGACGCGGTTGACCTCCGGCACCTCGTTGGTGATGCGCGTGGAGATGCGTTCCAGTACGTCGAACGGCAGCCGGGCCCAGTCGGCGGTCATGGCGTCCTCGCTGGTCACGGGGCGCAGCACGATCGGATGCCCGTAACTGCGACCGTCGCCCTGCACACCCACCGACCGCACGTCGGCCAGCAGTACCACCGGGAACTGCCAGATCTGGGCGTCCAGGCCGGCCGCGGTGAGTTCCTCGCGGGCCACCAGGTCCGCGGCGCGCAGGATGGCCAACCGGTCGCCGGTCACCTCGCCGATGATCCGGATGGCCAGGCCCGGCCCCGGGAACGGGTGCCGCGACACGATCTCCGTCGGCAGGCCCAACTGCGCGCCCATCGCCCGGACCTCGTCCTTGAACAGCGCGCGCAGCGGTTCGACCAGGGTGAAGGCCAGGTCGTCGGGCAATCCGCCGACGTTGTGGTGCGACTTGATGTTGGCGGTGCCGGTGCCGCCGCCGGACTCGACCACGTCCGGGTAGAGGGTGCCCTGGACCAGGAACTCGACGCCCTCGGCGGTGGCCACCTCGCGGGCCGCCGCCTCGAACACCCGGATGAACTCCCGACCGATGATCTTCCGCTTCTGCTCCGGGTCGGTCACCCCGGCCAGCGCCGACAGGAACCGGTCGGCCGCGTCGACGACCTTCAGCTTGATCCCGGTCGCCGCCACGTAGTCGCGCTCCACCTGCTCCGCCTCGCCCGCCCGCAGCAGGCCGTGGTCGACGAAGACACAGGTCAGCTGGTCACCGACGGCCTTGTGGACCAGCGCCGCGGCCACCGCGGAGTCGACGCCACCGGACAGCGCGCACAGCACCGCCGCGTCGCCCACCGTCGCCCGGATCGCCTCGACGGACTCGTCGATCACGCTGCCCATGGTCCAGTTCGGGGTCAGCCCGGCCACGTCGAACAGGAACCGGCGCAGTACGTCCTGGCCGTGCGGGGTGTGCGCGACCTCCGGATGGAACTGCACGCCGGCCAGCCGGCGGGTCCGGTCCTCGAACGCCGCGACCGGCGCCCCCGCCGACCGCGCGGTCACCGTGAACCCCTCGGGCGCCTCGGCGACACAGTCGTTGTGGCTCATCCACACCGGCTGCTCGGCGGGCAGGTCGGCGAGCAGCGCCCCGTGCTCGGTGACGGTCAGCGCCGAGCCGCCGAACTCCCGCCGTCCGGTGTGCGCGACCGTGCCGCCGAGCGCGACGGCCATCGCCTGGAAGCCGTAGCAGATGCCGAAGACCGGCACGCCCGCCTGGAACAGCTCCGGGTCCACGGCGGGGGCGCCCGGCGCGTACACGCTGGACGGGCCGCCGGACAGGATGATCGCCGCGGGATTGCGGGCGAGCATCTCGGTCACCGGAGTCGAATGCGGCACAATCTCGGAGTAGACGTCGGCCTCCCGCACCCGGCGGGCGATGAGCTGCGCGTACTGGGCCCCGAAGTCCACCACGAGGACGGGCTGGGTCGTCATGCTCCGAGCCTAACGAGCCGGTACGGGCCGGGACCTGCTGGCCCTGTCAGCGGAGCTCGGGGTCCTTCAGCGCCAGCGTCGGCGGCACCACGGTGTGGTCCGGGGTGATCCACAGCCGCCAGTCACCGTCGGGGATCTTCGCCATCCGGACCCGGAGCATCGTGGGGGTGGTCCACCCGTCGTACCCGCCGAACGGCGTGCCGTTCGCCTTCCAGACCGGCCGGACCACCTGCACCCAGCTGTCCCGGTGCTGCGGGTCCGGCGTGACCACGTCGTCGAGTTGCAGCGTCCAGGACGCCCGGGCGATCTCCGGGTCCTTCTGTACGGGCAGCGACCGGGCCTGCCGGACCAGGGCAAGGCAGCGCTCGTCGCCGTGGCAGGCCGCGACGAGCGTCCGGTGCCCGTCGCTCTGGTGCACCTGGCTCAACGAGTGCATCCAGCCGGACAGGAATCTGGTCGCCTCCGCCGCCGATCCGGGCCGGTCCGGGCCCCCGTCGTCGAACGTCGACGGCGTGGGCACCGTGAACGGCGGCGCGGTGACGGTCGTCGTGCCGGCCCCGCACCCGGCGGACGCCAGGGCCACGG
>JBAUUM010000212.1:0-14111 GCA_049582705.1 Actinocatenispora sp. | reverse complement strand
CGGTAACGCGGGGCCGCGACACCACCCGCACCGCCGACGCGCACGCCGAGGCGGGCCGGTGCACACGACAATCGGCCCGGGCATCGGGTCCGCCCCCAAGGGCTGGACCGGATGGCCGGGCCGCAGTGCTGTTCACGTCGTCTTCGCCGTCACCGGGCGCCTGCGGTCACCCGCCGCCGGACGACCGGCCGCACCGAGCCGGCGACCCGTGCGTGGGACCGACCCGGCCCGCGGGCGACGGGTCGTCCATGGTCGGGCGGCACCTCGCGCCGTCGGCCGGCCCGGCGGGCGCCGGACCGGAGACGACCGGTGGTTCAGGAGGCGAGACCCGGGCCGAACAGGTTGTCCTCGGCGAGTTCCCGCGCAAAGCCGTTCTCGATCCGCACACCGGCCTCCCGGCAGGCTGCCCGGGCCACGTCGGTCGCCGGGGCGAGCTGGTCACCCGCGGCGCCGTCGTCGCCGACGAGCACGATGCGGGCGCCGCGTCGGCCCACGTGCTCGATGGTGGCGGTGGCACCGTCATGCTGCGCGGTGAAGCTCTTGAGGTCGTCGACGATCCCGGACGGGACGGATGTCGACCGCTGCTGAGGGGCAACAGGGGTATCTGACATGGCTCGAGCGTAGGCAGGCATCTGCCGACACCGACGCAAAGATCCGTACAGCTGTGACAGTTCTAACCCAGGTCGGGGCCACATCGCGCCGGTTCGTCCGCATTGGCGACGCGTTCCGTGTCACCCGGCCAGGGGTACATGACGAGCGTCACGTCCGCCGAGCCGAACCGGACGTCCTAAAGGAAAGCGTCAACCGCCAGCGCGACGAACAGCAGCGTCAGGTACGTGATCGACCAGTGGAACAGGTACATCGGCTTGATCTTCTGACCGCGCCGTTCCCGCGCGTAGAGCCGGTGCACCTCGACCAGGAACAACGCGCCGAGCACGATCGCCGCGAAGCCGTAGACCCGGGTCGTGGCCAGCGGCCAGACGGCGATCGAGGCCGCCACCATGATCCAGCTGTACACGGCACTCTCGGCCAGGACCCGCCGCAGCGAGGCGACCACCGGCAGCATCGGCACGCCGGCCGCCGCGTAGTCGTTCTTGAACTTGATCGCCAGCGCCCAGAAGTGCGGCGGCTGCCAGAAGAACACGACCGCGAACAGCAGCCACGCGGTCCAGCTCAGCGAGCCCGTCACGGCCGCCCATCCGATCAGCACCGGCGCCGCGCCGCAGGCGCCGCCCCAGAAGGTGTTCGCGGCGGTCCGCCGCTTGAGCAGCAGCGTGTAGACGACCACGTAGTAGAAGATCGCGCCGAGCGTCAGGCCGGCGGCCAGCAGGTTGGTCGCGGCCGCCATGGCCAGTACCGAGAGCACGCCGATGACCAGGCCGAACACCAACGCCGCACGGGGCGACACCTGGTGGCGGACCAGCGGCCGGCTGGACGTGCGACGCATCAGCACGTCGATGTCGCGGTCGATGTAGCAGTTCAGCGCGTTGGCGCTGCCCGCGGCCAGGGCGCCGCCGACCACGACCACCAGCATCGTGACGATCGACGGGAGGCCGTGCGCGGCCAGGAACATCGTCGGCACCGTGGTGATCAGCAGCAGTTCGATGATCCGCGGCTTGGTCAGGCCCACGTAGGCGCCGATGACGGCGCGCCAGGTGCGCGGACGCGAACCGGACCGCACGGAGCCGGCTTGCGTGTCGGGGGCGGCGGGCGCCACGACCTCCGGCGCCGTCACGACCTCAGAACCGACGAGGGCGTCCGGACGGGCGTCGAGCCCGACAGCGGGTACCTCGCGGCCGGCGACCGTACTCACGCGGATCCAGCCACCTTCCGACCTTGGAAAGAAATCCCGGGGATGAACTCAGGACCCGCCGAACCGATGCGCGAACGGGCCATACTACGTGCCGTAGAACAGAGTAGTGCCGGCCCGTGAGCACCCTGCCGCCGGGTGACCATGCGGTCGTCGCGGCCGGCGACCGACCCGGTCCCCGGTGTGCGACATCCGGCCGTGGCGACCGCCGGCTGTCGTGACCGGTTGTCGTGGTGACCGGTTGTCGCGGTGACCGCGGATCGACGTGACGCGGCCATGGTGACCGAACGGGCAGCGGCGCGGGCGCGCGGTCACCCATCGACCCCGGTCATGCCCGTTTCCGCCGCATACACCATAGGCGGGCGGTCCGTCATGTGGCACGCCAGGGATCCGACAACGGTGTGTGCACGGCGTGGGTAGGGTCGAGTCGGCGGTTTCGGCGGCCTGCCCGTGACCTGACGACGGGCGAGCACCTGGTCGCTGCCGGGACCGGCCTGTCGCAGGACGGCTGAGAACGAGGAGAGGCACCCGTGACGGACACTCCATTCCAATGGTCGGATCTCGACCAGCGCACGGTCGACACGGTGCGGGTCCTGGCCGCGGACGCGGTGGAGAAGGCCGGCAACGGCCATCCCGGCACCGCGATGAGCCTCGCCCCCGCCGCCTACCTGCTGTTCCAGCGGGTGATGCGGCACGACCCGACCGATCCCGACTGGGCCGGCCGGGACCGCTTCGTACTGTCCGCCGGGCACTCCAGCCTCACGCTGTACATCCAGCTCTACCTGGCGGGGTACGGCCTGCAACTTGACGACCTCAAGCAGTTGCGGCAGTGGGGTTCGCGTACCCCGGGTCACCCGGAGCACGGTCACACCGCCGGCGTCGAGACCACCACGGGTCCGCTCGGCCAGGGCCTCGGCAACGCCGTGGGCATGGCGATGGCGGCGCGCCGGGAACGTGGCCTGTTCGACCCGGACAGCGCGCCGGGGCAGAGCCCGTTCGACCACTTCGTCTACGCGATCTGCTCCGACGGTGACATCGAGGAGGGCATCACCCACGAGGTGAGCGCCCTGGCCGGGCACCAGAAGCTCGGCAATCTGGTGGTCATCTACGACGACAACCACATCTCGATCGAGGACGACACCGACGTCGCGAAGTCCGAGGACGTGGCCGCCCGCTACGAGGCGTACGGCTGGCACGTGCAGACCGTCGACTGGACGGCCGGTGGTGACTACCACGAGGATCCGGAGCAGCTGCACCAGGCGCTGCTGGCCGCCCGGGAGGTGACCGACCGCCCGTCGTTCATCGCCCTGCGCACCATCATCGGCTGGCCCGCCCCGAACAAGCAGAACACCGGCAAGATCCACGGCTCGGCGCTGGGCGCCGACGAGCTGGCCGCCACCAAGAAGCTGCTCGGCTTCGACCCCGGCAAGAACTTCCAGGTCGCCGAGGACGTACTCGAACACACGCGCGCCGCCCGCGAGCGCGGGCGGACGGCCCGCGCCGAGTGGGCCGAGGCGTACCAGAACTGGGCCGGGAAGAACCCCGAGGGGCACGCCCTGCACGAACGGCTCGCCCGTCGGCAGCTGCCCGAGGGCTGGACCGAGAGCCTGCCCGAGTTCGACGCCGACCCCAAGGGCATGGCGAGCCGGAAGGCCTCCGGCAAGGTCATCGACGCCGTCGCCGGACAGCTCCCGGAGCTGTGGGGCGGCTCGGCGGACCTCGCCGAGAGCAACAACACCACCATCACCGGTGCCGAGTCGTTCCTGCCGTCGCAGTACGCGACGAAGGAGTTCCCGGGCGACGAGTACGGCCGGGTGCTGCACTTCGGCATCCGCGAGCACGGCATGGGCTCGATCCTCAACGGCATCGTGCTGCACGGCGGCACCCGGCCGTTCGGCGGCACGTTCCTGGTCTTCAGCGACTACATGCGCCCGGCGGTGCGGCTGGCCGCGCTGATGAAGCTCCCGGTCGTCTACGTGTGGACGCACGACTCGATCGGGCTCGGCGGCGACGGCCCCACCCACCAGCCGATCGAGCACCTCACCGCGCTGCGCGCCATCCCGGGCCTGGACGTGGTCCGCCCGGCCGACGCCAACGAGACCACCTGGGCCTGGCGGGGCGCGCTGGAGCACACCGACCGGCCCACGGCGCTGGTGCTCAGCCGGCAGAACCTGCCCACCCTGGACCGTTCCGTGTACGCGCCCGCCGAGGGCGTGGCGAAGGGCGGGTACGTGCTCGCCGACGCCGACGGCGGCGCGCCGGAGGTCGTACTGATCGCCACCGGCAGCGAGGTGTCGCTGGCCGACGCGGCCCGTACCCGGCTGCAGGAGGAGGGCATCGCCACCCGCCTGGTGTCCATGCCGTGCCGGGAGTGGTTCGACGCGCAGCCGCAGTCCTACCGCGACCAGGTACTCCCGCCGGGGGTCCGGGCGAGGGTCTCGGTCGAGGCCGGCATCGCGATGTGCTGGCGCGACATCGTCGGCGACGTCGGCGAATCGGTGAGTATCGAGCACTACGGCGCGAGTGCTCCCGACACCGTCCTGTTCGAGCAGTTCGGGTTCACCGTGGACAACGTCGTCGCGGCGGCCCACCGCACCCGCGAACGTGCCGCACTGAACAGCTGACGACGAAAGTTTGTCGGCCGCTGCACCGTTGTACCCAACAGACGAGAACATCCGAAGCAAGACAGAGTGCCGCTCCGCCGCCGGCGGGCATGGCGAGCGGCAGGAGGTGACCCGAGATCATGAGCGACAGACTCGCCGAACTCTCCGCCGCCGGAGTGGCGGTATGGCTCGACGACATCTCCCGTGAACGGCTGTCGTCCGGCAACCTCGACCAGTTGCGCCGGGAGCAGCACGTCGTCGGCGTCACCAGCAATCCGACCATCTTCGCGAAGGCACTGTCGGACGCTGGCGAGTACGCCCAGCAGATCGGTGACCTCGCCAAGCGGGGCGTGTCGATCGACGAGGCGACCCGCATGATCACCGCGTACGACGTGCGCTGGGCCTGCGACGTGCTGCGCCCCGTGTACGACGAGACCGGTGGGGTCGACGGGCGGGTGTCGCTCGAGGTGGACCCGCGGATGGCGCACGACACCGACCGGACCGCGGCCGAGGCGACCGCGCTGTGGTGGCTGGTGGACCGGCCGAACCTGTTCATCAAGATCCCGGCGACCCGGGAGGGGCTGCCGGCCATCACCGCCGCGCTGGCCGAGGGCGTGAGCGTGAACGTGACGCTGATCTTCAGCCTGGCCCGGTACGAGGAGGTCATCGACGCCTTCTTCGCCGGGCTCGAGCAGGCCAGGGCCAACGGTCACGACCTGGCCAAGCTGGCGTCGGTTGCGTCGTTCTTCGTGTCCCGGGTGGACACCGAGGTGGACAAGCGCCTCGACGCGATCGGCGGTGACGAGGCCGAGCAGATGAAGGGCAAGGCCGCGATCGCCAACGCCCGACTGGCCTACCAGCTGTACGAGAAGAAGTTCTCGTCCGAACGGTGGCAGGCGCTCGCCGACGCCGGTGCGCATCCGCAGCGTCCGCTGTGGGCGTCGACCAGCACCAAGGACCCGAACCTGCGCGACACCCTCTACGTGGAGGAACTGGTGGCACCGGGCGTGGTGAACACCGCACCGGAGAAGACCATCCTGGCCTACGGCGACCACGGCGAGACCCGTGGCGACACCGTGACCACCGCGTACGAGGACGCCCAGCAGGTCATGGACACGCTCGGCAAGCTGGGCGTCGACTACGACGACACGGTCGAGGTGCTGGAACGCGAGGGCGTGGAGAAGTTCGAGAAGAGCTGGCAGGACCTGCTCGACACGGTGAAGTCCCAGCTCGGGAGTACCCAGTGAGCGAAGCCGCACAGGCGGAACCGGCAGCCGTCGGACCGGCACGTCCGGCGGCACCGACGCAGGGAGGACAGCGGTGACCGGAGCCACACCCGCTGAGGAGTCCGCCAACCCGTTGCGCGACCCGCAGGACCGGCGGCTGCCGCGGGTCCCGGAGCCGTGTGCGCTGGTCATCTTCGGGGTGACCGGTGACCTGGCCCGCAAGAAGCTGATCCCCGCGGTGTACGACCTGGCCAACCGGGGGCTCCTGCCGCCCGGGTTCGTGATGCTCGGGTTCGCCCGCCGCGACTGGGACCACGGCACGTTCGAGAACATCGCCCGCGAGGCGGCGCAGCAGCACGCCCGTACCCCGTGGCGGGACGAGGTCTGGGCGCGGCTGCAGGGCAACATCAAGTTCGTACCCGGCGCCTTCGACGACGACGCGGCGTTCGACCTGCTCGCCTCGACGCTCGACGAACTGCGCGCCTCGCACGGCATCCGCGGCAACGCGGCGTTCTACTTCTCCATCCCCCCGGCGGCGTTCCCGACGGTGCTGAAGCAGCTCCAGCGCACCGGCATGTCCGACAACGAGAACTCCGGTGGTTGGCGACGCGTCGTGGTCGAGAAGCCGTTCGGGCACGACCTGGGCTCCGCGCGGGAGCTCAACGGCCTGGTGGACAACGTGTTCACCGCCGAGGACGTGTTCCGGATCGACCACTACCTGGGCAAGGAGACGGTCCAGAACATCCTGGCGCTGCGCTTCGCCAACACCCTGTTCGAACCGATCTGGAACTCGCACTACGTCGACTCGGTACAGATCACGATGGCCGAGGACGTCGGCATCGGCACCCGCGCCGGGTTCTACGACAACGCGGGCGCGGCCCGTGACGTACTGCAGAACCACCTGATGCAGCTGCTCGCGATGGTCGCGCTGGAGGAGCCGGTCAGCTTCGACTCCGAGGCGCTGCGGGTGGAGAAACTGAAGGTGCTCGGCGCCATCACCCTGCCGGAGGACCTGCGGCGTTACGCGATCCGCGGGCAGTACACGCAGGGCTGGGTGGCCGGCGAACGCGCCCTCGGCTACCACCAGGAGAAGGACGTACCGCCCGAATCCACCACCGAGACGTACGTCGCGGTGCGGCTCGGCGTGCAGAACCGCCGCTGGGCCGGCGTGCCGTTCTACATCCGGGCCGGCAAGCGCCTGCCGCGGCGCGTCACGGAGATCGCGGTGTCCTTCAAGACCGCGCCGCACCTGCCGTTCGCGAAGACCGACACCGAGGAACTCGGACACAACCAGTTGGTGATCCGGGTGCAGCCGGACGAGGGCGTCACGCTCAAGTTCGGCTCCAAGGTGCCCGGCACCGCCATGGAGGTCCGCGACATCGCGATGGACTTCCTGTACGGCGAGGCGTTCACCGAGTCCAGCCCCGAGGCGTACGAGCGGCTCATCCTCGACGTGCTACTCGGTGACAAGACGCTGTTCCCGAACTCGCAGGAGGTCGAGGCGAGCTGGAACATCGTCGACCCGCTGGAGGAGTTCTGGCACTCGACGACCCCGTACCCGTACCGCGCGGGTGAGTGGGGTCCGCGGGAGGCGGACGAGATGCTGGCCGACGACGGCAGGGTATGGAGGAGGCCGTGATCGCACTGTGGGACACCACCGGCGGTGAGGTGGTCAAGGCCCTGGCCGCCGAGCGGCGCAGCGCCGGCGGCGTGACCAGCGGTCTGGCGCTCACGCTGGTGGCGGTCGTCGACGAGAAGCACGTCCGCAAGACCGAGGAGGCGGCCACGTTCGCCGCCCAGCAGCACCCGTGCCGACTGCTGGTCGTGGTCCGGCGCAACGTGCTCGACCAGGACTCCCGGCTCGACGCCGAGATCATGGTCGGTGGCCGGCTCGGGCCCTGCGAGGCGGTCATCATGCGGATGCACGGCCGGCTCGCGCTGCACGCCGAGTCGGTGGCGCTGCCGTTGCTCGCACCGGACGTACCCGTGGTGACCTGGTGGCAGGGCGAACCGCCGGAGCGGATCGCGTACGACCCGCTCGGCGTGGTGGCGGAGCGCCGTATCACCGACTCCGCACGGGCGCCGGGTGACACCGAGTCGGTGCTGCGCAACCGGGCCGAGGACTACGCACCGGGCGACACGGACCTCGCGTGGACCCGCCTCACCCCGTGGCGTACCACCCTGGCCGGCGCGTTCGACACGGCCGACAGCCCGGCGAAGTCGGCGCGGATCATCGCCGATCCGCACGACCCCAGCGCCCGGCTGCTGGCCGGCTGGTTGAAGGCCCGGCTGCGGGTGACCCCGACGGTCGTCGACTCGGACGGCGACGGGCTGGCCTCCGTCGAGCTGAGCCTGGCCAGCGGCAACACGCTGGCCGTGCGCGCGGAGGGTGGCACGGCCCGGCTGTCCCGTACCGGCTTCCCGGACCGGACGATGCCGCTGATGAAGCCGCTGCCCGGCGAGGAGCTGGCCGAGGAGCTGCGTCGGCTGGATCCGGACGAGCCGTACGCGGCGGCCCTCGCCGCGGCCGCCGGCCTCGACGGGCTGAACGAACGGCCGAGCAAGCGGGTGCACATCTGGCACGACCCGGCGGTCGCGGAGCGGCCGGAGGGCGACGAGGCGGCCGGCGACGTGCCCGAGCCGGCGACGGCGGGCGCGCCCGGACCGGGAGGCTCGAAGCGCCGCGGCAAGGGCAAGTAGGACAATCGGCGGGCGCGGTGGACCACGTGTCCGGCGCGCCCGTCGTTGTGTGTGATGAACACCCACCCGTGACGAGCGGTCCGACGGAATGGAGACACCGGTGACCTCCAGCGTGATCGTGCACCGCGACGCCCGCCTGCTGGCCGAGGCGGTCGCCGCCCGGCTGACCACCCGACTGATCGACGCGCAGGCCGCGCGCGGTGCGGCCAGCATCGTGCTGACCGGTGGCCGGATCGCCGACGCCATCCACCGCGCGGTACGCGACGGGCGGGCCCGTGACGCCGTCGACTGGTCCCGGGTGGACGTGTGGTGGGGCGACGAGCGCTTCCTGCCCTCCGGTCACCCGGAACGCAACGAGACGCAGGCACAGGAGGCTCTGCTGTCGGCCGTCCCGTTGGACCCGACCCGGGTGCATCCGATGCCGAGTTCCGACGGCGCGGACGGCAACGATCCGGATGCCGCCGCGGCCCGCTACGCCGAGACGCTGTCCCTGGCGTCCCGGCCCGGGCACCAGGCGGTACCGCACTTCGACGTCCTGATGCTCGGGGTCGGCGAGGACGGGCACATCGCGTCGATGTTCCCGGAGCACCCCGCCTCGCACCCGGACAGCTACCGGGACCGTGCGGTGACGGCCGTACGCGCCGCGCCGAAGCCGCCGCCGGTGCGACTCAGCCTCACCCCGCCGGTACTCAACAGTGCCGAGGAGGTCTGGCTGGTCGCGGCGGGCGCCGGCAAGGCCCACGCGGTGGGGCTGGCCCTGGCCGGCGCGGGACCGGTGCAGGTCCCGGCGGCCGGTGCCCACGGCACCGACAGCACGCTGTGGTTGCTCGACCAGGACGCCGCGGCACGTCTGCCGGCACGGTTCCGCAGCCCACTGCGCTGACCGTGCCGATGGGCGACGCACCCGTCAGGGGCGTCTCTTCTCCCGCAGCTTCGCCAGCGCCTCGGCCAGGATGGCCGCGCCGTCGGTCTCGCTGCGCCGTTCCTTCACGTACGCCAGGTGGGTCTTGTACGGCTCGGTGCGGGGCCGCTCGGGTGGGTGCTCGCGGTCCTGACCGCCGGGAAGTCCGCAGCGGGGACAGTCCCAGGTGTCCGGGACCGCCGCGTCGGAGGAGAACAAGGGTTGGATTTCATGCTCGTTGGCACACCAGTAGGTGACGTGTCGGCGGGGAGCCGGCTCACCACGCTCGGACCATCGGACGGGTCCGCCACCTACTCGTGTTCCGCGGATGGCATTGCCACTGACCACGGTGGTTCGCTCCTGTCTTCGCGCTGGGGGGTGCAGAACGCAAGACACGACTGGACCGTCGGGCTCGTTCGACGCCCGAAGACGGACTCAGCGCGTGGCCCCGACCCGGGCCACGCGCTGAGTTTATGACGAATCCCCAGTTCAGGCACCTGCCCGAGGGGCTATTTTTCACATTACGACTTTGCCTGGAACATCTTGAGCAAGAGACCCAGGCCCACGATGCACGCAAACCACAGGACTCCGACAATGACCGTAAAACGGTCAAGGTTCTTCTCGGCGACGGAGGAACCGGACAGGCTCGACGAAACTCCGCCACCGAACATGCTGGACAGGCCACCGCCCTTGCCACGGTGCAGCAGGATCAGCAGAACGAGGATTGCACTGGTCACGAGTAACAGACCGGTCAGAACGTAGGCCAACCAGTTCATGCGGGGCTAATCCTCTCGGTCCACCGGGGTGCGGTCGGGCGGTGCAGATCGTCAGGCTTGCTCGGTCCGGGCGCCGCGCACGCGTCGCGTCCGCGCACCGTAGAACCGGCCTCCCAGCATAACCGCCCACTGTGAGGCGGCCACGCGCACACCCGACCGATCATCTTGCGCGACATTATTGAGGCCGGCACACCGTCCCCGCAAGGCCGTACGCCGCCCGTCCGGCGACGAGGCGCGGCGTGCCGGCGCCGGCGGGACCGGGCCGGCACGGCACGGTCGGCCGTCCGACGTGGTCACGGCGGCGGTCAGGCGAGCCACAGGCTCAGCACGTCCGGCTCGCCGTACAGGGACTGCATCAGCGCCCCACGCACGTTGCCGCCGTACATGGCCAGGCCCTTCTCGTACAGGATCGGCACCGTGGCGGCCCGCTGCGACACGGCCCGGTCGATGGCCCCCCACAGCGCGAACTGCTGGGAGCGGTCGGACTCGACCTGCGCCGTGGTGATCATCGCGTCGATCCGACGGTCTGCCAGCAGCGAGAAGTTGTAGTTGCCGCCCGTGTCGTGCGCCCGCAGCAGCTGCCCGTCGAACAGCGCGGGGATGATCGACGAGCCGTTCGGCCAGTCCGGCACCCAGGCGGCCAGCACCAGGTCGTGCTGCGCGCGCGGATCGCCGACCACGTCGTAGAACCCGGACTTGGGGATCGGATGCGGCACCACCCGGATGCCGATGCGCTGATAGGAGTCGACGATGCTCTGCGCGGCCCGCCGGTAGCTGGCGACGTCCTGGTAGTCGAGGGTCAGCTCGGCCGGGCATCCCCCGGCGGCCTCCACCAGCCGCGCGGCGCGGCGGACGTCCCCCTCGGGCATCCGCCGGCCCTCGTACAGGTCGAACGAGCGGTGCGAGGACATACCCGGCGGGATCATCGTGGTGGCGTACGCGCCGACCACCGCGCCGCCGACCACCATCCGGTACGCCTCCTTGTCCAGACCGAACGACAACGCCCGGCGGCAGCGCACGTCGGGCACCGTACGGGTGTTGATGGCGAGGTAACGCACCGCGCCGGTGGGACCTGCGACGGTACGGCCGGACAGCACCGGATCGTTGATCACCTGCTGGACGAAGTTGGGCGGCACGTTGTAGTCGAGCTGGATGGACGCGCGGGCCTCGCCACGGTCGTCGACCAGCGAGTTCGTGGAGTACACCGGGTCGACGCCGAACCGCACCACGTACCGGTCCGGGTACGCGGGGCGCACCGGGTCCGCGGCGCGCCGCCAGTACCGGTTGCGGTCCAGCACGAGGTGCTGGTCGTCGCGCGCGGTGATGCGGTACGGGCCGTCCGACATGGGACGCGCGTCGTAGTCACCGCGCGCGTCGACGTCCGGCCGTACCGGCGCGAAGACCGGCATCGCGACGACGTCGGCGAAGTCGCCGCACGGCTGGTTGAGCCGGAACCGGATCGTCCGACGGGACAGGCAGGTCACCGAGTTCAGCCCGCGACCGTGGTTGTCGCCCTCGACACCGGGCCCCCGGTAGCCGTCGGTGTCCGCGAGTAGCACCCGCGGGTACGCGGGCCCCCCGCGCAGGTCGGCCGAGAAGCTGCGTTCCACGCCGTACTTGACCTCGGCGCAGGTGACCGGCCGGCCGTCCTCCCAGGCCGCGCCGGAGCGCAGGGTGAACGTCCAGGTGCGGTTGCCGTCGCCGGGCCGGCCGAGGTCGGTGGCGAGGTCCGGCCGCAGTACTCCGCCGGGGTGCTGCGGGGTGGACTGGAAGGCGGTCAGCGTGCGGTAGACGAGCCGGGCGACGTTGAGGGCCACGGTGGTGTAGTTGAGCTGCGGGTCGAGGTGGGTGAACCCGGTGGACTCGGTCAGCAGGTACACCGTGCCGCCGGCATGCGGCCGCTCGGGGCGCGACCCGGCCCCGGGGCCCCGGGAGCAGCCGACGATCAGGACAGGTGCCAGCGCGGCGATCGTCACGAGCCCGACGCGACGACGCCACCCTGCCCTAACCGTCTGAAGTTGCTGAATAACGCTGAGCACGTCGAGAAGTTACCAGGTGTACTCACAACGACAACGACCGGTGAGACCATGTCAGTGACAGGTCCCACCGGTCGGGTGTCCGCGCTCCGCCGTCCCGCCGGACGATCCGCCCGGCACCGGAGCCAGGATCAGCTGAACAGGTCCTGGTACCGGCAGATGAGGACGAACTCCTCCAGGTTCAGGCTCGCACCGCCGACGAGGGCGCCGTCCACGTCGGGCTTCGCCATGATGCCGGCGATGTTCTTCGACTTCACCGAGCCGCCGTACAGGATGCGTACCCCGTCGGCCAACCCACCCGGGTACAGCTCGGCGAGTCGGCTCCGCAGCGCACCGGCCACCTCCTGCGCGTCCTCCGGCGTGGCGGTCTTGCCGGTGCCGATCGCCCACACCGGCTCGTAGGCCACCACCACCGAGGCCGCCTGCTCGGCCTTCACGCCCCGCAGTCCCGCGTCGAGCTGGGCCACACAGTGCGCCACCTGGCCACCGGCCTCCCGCACGTCGAGGCCCTCGCCGACACACAGGATCGGCGTCAGCTCGTGCTTGACGGCCGCCTTCACCTTCGCGTTGACCACGGCGTCGTCCTCGTGGTGGTCGGCGCGCCGCTCCGAATGACCCACCACCACGAACGTGCAGCCCATCTTCGCCAGCATCGCCCCGGAGATGTCCCCGGTGTGCGCGCCCGACTCGTGCGGCGACAGGTCCTGGGCGCCGTACTCGAGCAGCAGCTTGTCCCCGGCCACCAGGGTCTGCACGCTACGCAGGTCGGTGAACGGCGGGAGGATCGCGACCTCCACGTCGGACAGCTGCTTCTCGGTCAGGCTGAAGGCCAGCTTCTGGGTCATCGCGATGGCCTCAAGGTGGTTGAGGTTCATCTTCCAGTTGCCGGCCATCAACGGCCGGCGGACCGGCTCGTCCTTCTTCGCAGTCACCTCAGGCTCCCAACGCCGCGACACCCGGCAGGGACCTGCCCTCCAGGTACTCCAACGAAGCCCCGCCACCCGTCGAGATGTGCGAGAAGCCACCCTCGTCCAGCCCCAGCCGGCGGATCGCGGCGGCCGAGTCGCCCCCACCGACCACGCTCAGGCCGTCCACCGACGCGACCGCGTCGGCCACGGTGCGGGTGCCGGACTCGAACGGCTCGTACTCGAACACGCCCATCGGCCCGTTCCAGAACACCGTCCGCGCGTCGGCCAGCACGGCGGCGAACGCCTTGCCCGTCTCCGGGCCGATGTCCAGGCCCTTCCAGCCGGCCTCGATGCCGTCCACGCCGACCACCTGCGTCTCCGCAGCCGAGGAGATCTCCCGCGCCACCACCACGTCGGTGGGCAGCACGATCTTTCCCTTCGCCCGCTCCAGCAGCTCCCGGCAGGTGTCGATCTGGTCCGACTCCAGCAGCGAGTCGCCCACCTGGTGCCCCTGCGCGGCCAGCAGGGTGAAGCACATCCCGCCGCCGATCAGCAGCTTGTCCACGGTGGGCAGCAGATTGCCGATCACGCCGAGCTTGTCGGAGACCTTCGCGCCGCCCAGTACCACGACGTACGGCCGCTCCGGCTCACCGGTCAGCGTGGACAGCACCTCCAGCTCCCGCAGCACCAGACCACCGGCGAAGTGCGGCAGCAGGCCCGGCACGTCGTACACGCTGGCGTGCCTGCGGTGCACGGCGCCGAACGCGTCGTCCACGTACGCCTCGCCGTAGCCGGCCAACCGGGCCGCGAACGCGGCACGTGCCTCGTCGTCCTTACTGGTCTCCCCCGCGTTGAAGCGGAGGTTCTCCAGCAGCGCGACCTCACCGGACGCCAGTTTGCCGGTCACCGTGTCGGCCGACTCGCCGACGGTGTCCGTCGCGAACGCCACCGGCGCGTCGAGCAGCTCGGAGAGCCGGACCGCCACCGGGGCGAGCGTGTACCTCGGGTCCGGCTCGCCCTTCGGGCGGCCGAGATGCGAGCAGACCACCACCCGGGCGCCGGCCTCGCGCAGCGCGCTCAGCGTGGGCAGTACAGCCCGGATCCGACCGTCGTCGGCGACCGTGCTGGTGCCACCACCATCGCTGCTCAGC
>JBAUUM010000211.1:0-5914 GCA_049582705.1 Actinocatenispora sp. | reverse complement strand
GTCGGGACACCGCTGGCCGGTGCCGAGGACACCGCTCGGCGCGGCGGTCTTGGGGTCAGGGCCTACCGTGGTCGCGTGGCGTACCGAGCCGAGGTGGACCGGGTGCGCGCCAGGCCCGGCGGCCTGGTGCGGGTGTTCCGTTACGACGAAGGGCTCGTGTGCGCCCCGACGGTGGGCGTGCTCGGCCTAGACCTGGCACAGCGGACGGCGCTCGGCGGGCTCGTCGCGGCGCTCGCCGTCCTGGCCGCCGGTGCCGCCGCGGGCAGCGGTGGGCCGTCCCCGACCTCCGACGTACTGGTCGACGTGGGTCTCGGCCTGCTCGGCCTGCTGGTGGTCGCGACGCTGCTGTACAAGCTGGTGGAGTTCGTCGCCGTGGCGGTCGGCATCGGCGCCCTCGTGGCCGCGGTGACCCGGCGCCGGCAGCGGCACCAGGTGCGTGCCGGTGTACGGCGGGCGGGGCGTCGGCTCGACGCGGTACTCAACCCCGGACGGTACGCGCCGCACCAGTTCTGCGCGGCGATCGACGGGGCCTGGTTCCTGCCCGCCGAGCAGATCGCCCAGGTCGAGGCGCGACGCACCGGCATGAGCCTGCGGGTCACGGTGACCGTGGCGGACGGCCGGCGGATCCGGTTCCGGAAGTTCGGGCCGCGCGGTTCGGTCGGCGACGCGGCCCTGCTCGGCCCCGGCGCCGTCAGTCAGCCGCGGCCAACGGCTTGAGCAGCTCGGCGAATCGCAGATCGGTCCGCTTCGGGGTGCCGAACCGCTCGTTGCCGTACGGGAACGGCTCCGTGTCGCCGGTGCGCGCGTAGCCGCGCCGCTCGTAGTACGAGATCAGGTCGTCGCGCACGGACAGCACGGTCATCCGCATCCGGCGGCAGCCGTTCTCGGCGGCCAGCCGCTCGGCCTCGGCGAGTACCGCCGAACCGATCCCGCCGCCCTGCTGGCGCGGACGCACCGCGAACAGGCCGAAGTATCCGGTGCCCTGCGCGTACGCCAGCTGGCAGCAGGCGAGCAGGTCCGCGGCGGCCAGGAAGAGCAGTATCTGGCTGTCGGGCTTGTCGATCATGTCCTGCAGCATCTCGGGGTCGGCGCGCAGACCGTCGAGCAGATGGGACTCGGTGGTCCAGCCGACCTCGCCGGGACCGCCCCGGTACGCGGCGTGCACCAGGTCCAGGATCGAGTCGGCGTCCGCCGGGGTGGCGGGCCGGACCGTCAGCGTCGTCCCCCGCACGGGCATCGTTCGTGTCACCACCGCCCGACCGTACGCCCCCACGAGGGTGCGGAGCGACGGGTCCCCACAGGGTTCCGGCCCTGGTCCGGGGCGGACCGGGCCGGTCATCGACGGAGAAGCGAACAATTTCCCGAAATCGTGGAACCGAACGCCGCGCCGGCGCGTCACAGTGTTTGTGAAGGCTCGGATGACAGGAGTGGTCGCGGTCGGCCTGCTGGCGATCGCGCTGGCCGGCTGCGGTCCAGAGAGGTCCGGCGGCGATGCCGCCGCGAGCGGTTCGGCCACCCCCTCGGCCAGCCCGTCCAGCGTCTCGGCCGCGCCCTCGCAGTCCGCGTCCGACCCGTCCATCGCCCGTGGTGAACCGACCCCCGGCACCCCCGCGCCGGCCGCGCAGACCGTCACGCTGCAGATCAGCGGTGGCTTCGTCGGCCGCAAGGACGAGGTCACGGTCACCCCGGACGGCGCCTGGACGTTCGTCGACGGCCGGAAGGGCGTCACCCGGCACGGGCACCTCACCGCGGCCCAGCGTGACGAGCTGTCCCGGCTCGTGCACAGCTCGACGCTGCGGACCGAGGCCCGTCAGAAGCCCCCGAAGCCCGGCTGCGCGGACGGCATCTCGTACCGTCTGCGGGTCGGTTCCCTCTCGCTCGTGCGCGCGGACTGCGGCACGTCACAGCAGACGCCGACGCTCAACGACCTGATCACGCTCCTCACGAAGGCGACGTCGTCGTCATGACAGGAGGACCCCAGACGTGACCCCACGGTTCCCGGCTGTTGAGGGGCACCGGGAACCGCTACGCCGTCCCGGCTCCGGTGCTGGGGCAGGGACCGGGACGGCGTAGCACCCTCGTCACCACCCCGTCGTCGGGCTGTGTCGCGGGGCCGACTTGTGGGGTCGTTGCGCTCCTTGCTTCGCTGCGATGCTCACGACCCCGTCGTCGGACCGAGCACGTCGTCGGCGTCGACGATCGTGTACGCGTAGCCCTGTTCGGCGAGGAAGCGTTGCCGGTGCGCGGCGTACTCGGCGTCCACGGTGTCCCGCGAGACCACGGTGTAGAAGTGCGCCTGCCGTCCGTCGGCCTTGGGGCGCAGCACCCGGCCGAGGCGTTGCGCCTCCTCCTGCCGGGACCCGAACGTGCCCGACACCTGGATGGCGATCGCGGCCTCCGGCAGGTCGATGGAGAAGTTGGCGACCTTCGAGACCACCAGGGTGCGCAGCTCGCCGGACCGGAAGAGGCCGAACAGCCGCTCCCGTTCGCGGTTGGTCGTCTTCCCCTCGATCACCGGCACCTCCAGATCGGCCGCCAGTTCGTCGAGCTGGTCCAGGTACGCGCCGATCACCAGGACCTGCTCACCGGCGTGCCGGGCCACCAACTGGCGGACCACCGGCATCTTGGTCCGGGCGGTGGCCGCCATCCGGTACCGCTCGTCCGGCTCGGCCGTCGCGTACGCCATCCGCTCCGCGTCGGTCAGCGTGACCCGCACCTCGACACATTCGGCGGGCGCGATCCAGCCCTGCGACTCGATGTCCTTCCAGGGCGCGTCGTACCGCTTGGGGCCGATGAGGGAGAAGACGTCGCCCTCCCGGCCGTCCTCCCGGACCAGCGTCGCGGTCAGGCCCAGCCGCCGCCGGGCCTGGAGGTCGGCGGTGAACCGGAAGATCGGCGCGGGCAGCAGGTGTACCTCGTCGTAGACGACCAGGCCCCAGTCGCGGGCGCCGAACAGGTCCAGGTGCGGGTACGCGCCTTTCCGGCGCGTCGTCAGCACCTGGTACGTGGCGATGGTCACCGGGCGGATCTCCTTGCGCTCACCGGAGTACTCGCCGATCTCCTCCTCGGTGAGCGAGGTGCGGGCGACCAGCTCGCGCTTCCACTGCCGGCCCGCGACCGTGTTGGTGACCAGGATCAGCGTGGTGGCCTTGGCCTCCGCCATGGCGGCGGCGCCGACGAGCGTCTTGCCGGCGCCGCAGGGCAGGACGACCACGCCGGAGCCGCCGGCCCAGAACGACTCGACGGCCTGCTGCTGGTACGGGCGGAGCTGCCAGCCGGACTCGTCGAGCTCGATCGCGTGCGCCTCGCCGTCGACGTACCCGGCGAGGTCCTCGGCCGGCCAGCCGAGCTTGAGCAGAGCCTGCTTGAGCCGGCCGCGTTCGGACGGATGCACCGCGAGGGTGTCCTCGGCGACCTCCGAGCCGAGCATGCCGGCGAGCTTCTTGGACTTGGCTACCTCGACCAGTACGGCACGGTCCAGCCCGCGCAGTACCAGGCCGTGCGCGGGGTCGCTGAGCAGCTGCAGCCGGCCGTACCGGTCCATCGTGTCGGCGACGTCGACCAGCAGCGAGTGCGGTACCGGGTAGCGGCTGAACCGGATCAGCGCGTCGACGACACTCTCCGCGTCGTGCCCGGCGGCCCGGGCGTTCCACAGGCCCAGCGGCGTGACCCGGTACGTGTGCATGTGCTCGGGCGCGCGCTCCAGCTCGGCGAACGGCGCGATGGCCATCCGGCAGGCGTGCGCGTCGGGGTGCTCGACCTCGAGCAGCATGGTCTTGTCGGACTGGACGATCAACGGGCCATCGGACACGCGGAGCCTCCTGCGAAAGCGGACTCTCCATGCTGACGCACTTTGCCCCGGTAGGCCACCGACGGAGCCGGCGCGGCCGGTCACAGTGGCGTGTGCTCCGTGCCCGGGTGGCCGTCCGGCGAGGTTCGGGAGGGCCGGCGCGGAGAATCTGCCTGGCGCGGAAGAAGCCGGCTGGTCGGCCCCGGGAGGGCAGCCGCCGCCGGCCTGTCAGGTGCCATTGGGAGGAAGAAACGGCCCGTTCCGGACCGGCGGCCGCCCGATCCAGCCGGTCCTGTGGCGAGACCGACCCGGATCTACCGGCCGGCCTGCCGGTGCCACCGCAATCCTCGCGCCCCTGCGGTGGCACCGGCATCAAGCGCCCCTGGATCCCCATCAGGGACGCGGCCGTCACCGTGCGGATCCGCTACCCCCAGCGATCCGTCCGGTAGATGTTGCCGGCTGCCTTACAGTGAGGACTCTGCCGGTCGTACCTGCACTGAACCTTGCGTGGACCTAGGAGTTAGCTGAGAAGCGGACAGTGCGGTCCGCTACCGCTCAGCCCGTCGCCAAGGTGACGGTCCGGGCCACCACGGTCTCGTCCGCATCGTGCGCCGGCGCCACGCCCACCCCCGCCGGCCGCGGCCGGTAGCCGGGAAGCCCGGTCAGGCCGTCGCTCTCGTCCAGGATCCTGGCCCGCGCCGTGCCACGCAGCGTCAGCTCGACGGTGATGCCCTCCGGTGGAGCGGCGAAGAACGTCACGGACAGCGCCCACGGGCCGGCCCGGCGCGGTACCACCCGTCGACCCTGCACCGTCGCCGAGCGGATCCGGGTACCCGCCGGAAGGTACAGCCCCACGATCGGCGCGCCGCGCGGCGAGGTCAGCCGCAGCCGCAGCGTGCGGTACCCGTCCGGGCCGGGGTGGCTGGCGACGGTAGACAGCCGCGGCCCGCTGAGGTCGGCCGCCCGCGCCGGACCGGTACGCATCCGGCCGTCGGTGCTGTTGCCCAGCATCGGATACCGGTCGCCCACCATCGACGTGCCGGTACCGACGTAGCGCGCCAGCCAGCGCCGCGCCTCGCCCGTCTGACCCGCCGCCGGCTGGGAACTCGCCCAGAACGCCCGACCGCTGTCCGCGTCCAGCGCGTACGTCAGGTGTACCGGCGCCGGATGGTCGGCGTCGAAACCGTCCACCGCGAACCCGACCACCCCGCAGCCGACCGCCACCACCAGCAGGGCGGCCGGTACCGCGAGACGACGTCGTCCGGAACCCCGGCCCGCGCCCGTCGACCCGCCGGTCAGGGCCAGTTCCAGCAGCGGCAGCGTGACCAGCGCGGCCAGCGTCACCAGCAGGGCGCCCACCGCCCCCGTCGCCAGGCCCAGCGCCGGGAACAGCAGCGCCGCCGTCGGGGCCAGCACGAGTACCGCCGGCAGCGCCCCGAGTGTCAACGCCCACCCCGACCAGCGTGGCCGACGCAGCGCGACCAGCGCGCCGGCCCCGCCGAACACCGCCGGCAGGGTGGTGAGGTACGACCCGCCCGGTGCGGCGGCGGCGAGCAGCACCCCGAACACGGCCAGCCAGCACAGCCCGGCCAGCGCCAGCGCGGCGGCACCGATCCGCCGACGGAACACCAGGTACCAGCCGACCAGTACGGCCAGCGTCAGCGCCGTCACGGCCAGCCGGTACCAGCCCGGGTGGTAGGGGTCGCCGGTCATCAGGCCCGCGTACCCGGGTCGCAGCCGGAGCAGCAGCGCCCACCCGGCCTGCGCCAGCGCGGTCGACAGCACGATCGGCACCAGTACCAGGCCGAAGCCGCCGGCGAGCCTCGGCAGCGTGAGGCGTGACCGCCGGCGGGCCAGCGCCACGGCCGCGCCGACCAGCAGTACCGCCAGCACGGCCAGCGGCCAGGTCAGCTGCCCCGGGTAGCGCACCAGCAGCCCCAGCACCGGGAAGTACGTGGCGTCGCCGGCGGCCCGCTGGTCGCGAAGGTCGGCGGCGCCGAACGCCCGGGCCAGCGCGAGCGCGTTGTCACCGTGCTCCTGCAGGCTGCCCCGGTCCATCGCGGCGGGGGTGTCGAGCGGCGTGTGGTAGACGGCGGAACCGTCCAGGTACGCGGAGTTGAGGCC
>JBAUUM010000210.1:0-16744 GCA_049582705.1 Actinocatenispora sp. | reverse complement strand
CGCTTGGCCAGCTCCACGGTGCGCCCCGGCTCCCCCTCGTCCAGTGCCCGCCGGGCCATCCGGGACAGCGCGGCCGCACCCAGCGGCGCCACCGACCGGGCGTCCGCGTCGTCGCGCAGGCCCACCTCGTCGGCGAGCAGTACGGCCCGCTCGGCGTGGTCGGCCACGAACGCGTCGTCGCCGGTGTTCTGCTCCTCGGCCGAACCGTACGTGGACTCGGAGTGCACCTTCTGCGCCGCCCACCGGGCGAGGCGCGCATGCCGGTCGGCGAGGTCGGCCTTGCCGATCACGCCGTACGCGGCCTCCCGCATCAGCGGGGTCGCGAACGTGTACGCGTCCCGGCCGGCCCGCCGCAGCATGGTGCGGGCGACCAGGTCGTCGAGGGTCTTGTCCAGGTCCGCCTCGTCGACGCCCGGTTGCAGCGAGCGCAACGCCCCGGTCGGCACCGCGTCGCCGACCACCGCGGCGTCCCGCAGTACGGCACGGGAGGTCGGGCTGAGCGCGTCGATGCGCGCGGCGAGCACGGCCGCGAGGTCCCGGGACAGCAGCCGACCGCCGAGCGAACCGTCGGCCAACGACCATCGGGCCCGCTTCGCGCCGTCCGGGTCGGCCTCCTCCTCCACCAGCCGGCCGCGCTCCATCAGCAGCGTGACCAGCTCCGCGAGGTAGAACGGGTTGCCCTGGGCGGTGGCCAGCAGGGAACTCTCGTCCGCGCCGGACAGCTGCCCACCGTTGAGGTACGCCCGGAGCAGCCGGCCCGCGTCCTCACCGCGCAGCGCGGGAAGGGGGGTGAGTTCCGCGTCCGGGATCTGGCTGAGCAGCCCGGCGGTACGGGTCAGCTCGGGTCTGCCGAGCAGCAGCACGAGTACCGGCCCGGCCAGCCGGGACATCATCGCGCCGAGCGCCTTGAGCGTCTCCTCGGTGGCGTCGTGCACGTCGTCGACGCAGACCACCAGCGGCGACTCGGCGGCGAGCAGGTTGAGCAGGTCGGCGACGGCCGACGGTACGGCCTCGTTGCCGTCCACCCCGGAACTGGTCGGTCGTTCCAGCCGACCCGGCAGCTCACCGTGCCCGAGCAGCGCCATCAGCAGGTCCACCGGGAGCCGCGGTTCGTCGCCGGTCTGCCGGCCGGCCAACCGGTACAGCCGGGTCTGCACGGTGGACCGGCGTTCGCCCCGGTGCCCGCCGTCCTCGCGGGACAGACCGGCGGCCTGCCGGACCAGGTCCGCCAGCGGGGCCAGCCGGCGCCGCTCGCCGTACGCTTCGCAACGCACCGACAGGACGCGGGCGCCGTGCTCGGCGGCCCGGCGCCCCGCCTCGGCGCCGAACCGGGACTTGCCGACGCCCGCCTCGGCGGTCATCACCAGAATCCGCGGCTTGCCCCGGTCGATCACCTCGTTGAGCCGGCCGTCGAAGCGGCCCGCCTCCGGCTCCCGCCCGATGAACGGCGCCTCGTCGCCGAGCCCGGAGCGGGTGCCGGGCGCGTCGCGCAGCCCGAGCAGTTCGTACGCGTCGACCGGCTCGCGCTTGCCCTTCAGCCGCAGCGGCGGCAGCCGCCGCCAGGCCGCGCGCTGGCGGGTGGCGAGGTAGGTGGAGGCGCCCGCGTAGACGGTGCCGACCTGCGCGGCGCTCAGCACCCGCGCCGCGGTGTTCACCGCGTCGCCGATCACCGTGTACTCCAGGCTGGCCTGCACCCCGGCCACCACCTGACCGGTGTTGAGCCCGACCCGCAGTCCGAGCGGTACACCGCCGCCGGTCTCCGCGTCGAGTACCCGGCGTACCGCCCGCTGCATGGCGAGCGCGGCGCGGACGGCCCGGTCCGGGTCGTCCTCGTGGGCCACGGGCGCGCCGAAGACCGCCATGATCCCGTCACCGGTCAGCTTGTCGACGTGGCCGCCGAAGGTGGTGACCGCCCCGGCGAACGCGGCCAGTACCCGGTCGGTGACCGAACTGACCCGTTCCGGGTCGAGATCCTCGGACCAGGCGGTGAAGTCGGACAGGTCACCGAACAGCACCGTCACCATGCGTCGCTCGGTCACCGGCACGCTGGCCACCGACGGCAGCCTGGTGCCGCAGTGGTGGCAGTAGCGCGCGCCGGGTACGGCGACGGTCCCACAGATCTGGCAGGTCACGGAGGGTCCAACGGTTGAGGGCGACGATTGTGTTCCCGGTCACTCACGGCCAGGTAGGCCAACTGCGCCTGAACCGTCAACTCCGCCGCGGGCCGTACGGATGCGTCCAGCCCGGGATAGACCCGGTCGAGCACGTCGTCGACCTCGCCGGAGCCGGCCGCGACCGCGGCGCGGACCTGCGCCAGCCGGGCCCGCCGGTGCGCCAGGTAGAAGTCGGCCGCCGCGGCGCAGTCGGCCAACGCCGGGCCGTGCCCGGGAAGTACCGGAAGGTGGTCGAACCGGCGCAGCCGGTCCAGGCTGGCCAGGTAGGCACCGAGGTCGCCGTCCGGCCACATCACCACCGTCGTGCCCGCGCCGAGCACCGTGTCGCCGGTCAGTACGCCCCGCTCGCCGCCGGGCCCGGAGACCAGGAAACAGACCGAGTCCGAGGTGTGCCCCGGGGTGCTGAGCACCTCGATGCGCAGGCCGGCCGCCTCGATCACCTCGCCGTCGCGCAGCGGCTCGCTCAGGCCGGGGTCCGCGGCCCGGACCGGCGCGCCGGTCAGTTCCCCGAACCGTGGCAGTCCCTCGACGTGGTCATGGTGGCCGTGGGTCACCAGCGTGGCCGCCACCGGACCGGCGGCGGCCAGGCGGGCCAGGTGTTCCTCGTCCGGCGGTCCCGGGTCGACCACGACGCAGTCCTCGGCACCGGGCGCGCGCAGCACCCAGGAGTTGGTGCCGGTCAGGGTCATCGGCCCCGGATTGTCGGCCCGCACCAGGCTCGCCCACGACGGCATCCCGGCGGCCGGTGCGGTGGCCGAACCCTCAAGCCGGACCCCCACCCGGGGGGCAACCGTGCTGTCCTTCGGGTCCGCGCTTCCCACGGCAGTGATCGTACGGCTCCGGGGCCCGATTACCCACAGGGCGGTCGGACTTCCGTCACCAGAATGGGGTCGGTACCTTCTTTTCTTTCCGGAATGCCGGACACCACCTTCGCCTCGTCACTCGTCGGAGGCGCCGGGCGGGCAGGCTGTCAGGCCCGCACCCGCACGATGAGCTCCACCTCGACCGGGCTGCCCTTGGGCAGTTCGGCCACGCCGACGGCGCTGCGGGCGTGCCGGCCGGCGTCCCCGAACACGGCACCCAGCAGTTCGCTGGCACCGTTGATCACCGCGGGCTGACCGGTGAAGCCGGGCGCGGACGCCACGAAGCCGGTCACCTTCACGACCCTCTCGACCCGGTCGAGACCCACGGCCGCGTCGATGGCGGCGAGCCCGTTCAGTGCACAGACGCGGGCCAGTTCGGCGGCGCGTTCCGTGGACACCTCGGCGCCGACCTTCCCGGTCTCGGTCAGCTCACCGGCGACGAGCGGCAACTGGCCCGAGACGTACACGTGGTCACCGTCGACGACCGCGGGTACGTACGCGGCGACCGGCGCCGCCACCTCCGGAAGGGTCAGGCCCAGTTCGGCGAGCCGGTCCGTCACGGCGGCCATCAGGACTGCTCCACCGGGCGCTTGAGGTAGGCGACGAGGCTCTCCGGGTTCGGGCCCGGGACCACCGCGACCAGTTCCCAACCGTCCGTGCCCCAGTTGTCCAGGATCTGCTTGGTGTTGTGGATCAGCAGCGGCACCGTCATGTACTCCCACTTCTGCATGGGGGCAGCGTAGTTCGGTCCGCCGGTCCGGACCCGCGCGGGCGCCGACGCCACGGGCCGTGCGCTTTGGGGCCACGGCCTAGGCTGACCGCATGACTGCGCCCTACCAGGCCCCGGCACCCGGCTACGGCGGCCCGCCGCCGCAGCGGCCGAAGCGCAACCGCGGCGGCACGATCATGGTGCTGGTCCTGGTCGGCGTCATCCTCCTGTGCCTCGGCCTGGGCACCGCCAGCTACGTGTTCGTGGTCCGGGTCGACCCGGGCGGCGGCACCCCGGCGGCCGGCGCCGACTCGCTGCTCACCGCCGTCTTCGACAAGAAGGACCCGGACGCGGTCAGCCGGTACCTGTGCGCCAAGCTGCGTGACGGCCGGTCCTCCGCCGATCTGGTCGAGCGGGGCGGCAGGTACCAGGGCGCCAGCTGGGACACCCCGCGTCAGCTGAGCCGGTCGGGCGAGAACGCGAAGGTCGGCGCGCGGCTGCGCTTCCGGCTGAGCAGCACCGGCACCGACTACTCGTACCAGCGGTGGGAGTTCACCATGGTCGACGAGGACGGCTGGCGGGTGTGCGGCGTCCACACGGGAAAGTGACCGCGCCGCGACGCACGGACAGGTCAACGGCCGCCTGTCGGAACGTGGCCGACGACGCATCCAGCGTGAGGTCCGCAGGTCACACCGGCCACGGCGACGCGCCCGGACCGCGACCCTGACGGGCCGCGGAAGGCTCACGGGTACTCTCGGCATCGTGCCGCGCTCATCGGACCGATCCGGGGCGACCATCCCGCCGGGCTGGCCGCGGGCACGGCTGCACATCGTGACGGGCAAGGGCGGCACGGGCAAGACCACCGTGGCCGGTGCCCTGGCCCTCGCTCTGGCGACCGACGGTCGGCGCACCCTGCTGGTCGAGGTCGAGGGCCGTCAGGGCCTGGCCCAGCTGTTCGACTCACCACCGTTGCCGTACAAGGAGCGCCGCATCGCGGTGGCGCCCGGCGGTGGTGAGGTACGGGCGCTGGCCGTGGACGTCCAGGAGGCCCTGCTCGAATACCTGGACATGTTCTACCGCCTGGGCAGCGCGGGGCGCGCGCTGAAGAAGTTCGGCGCGTTCGACTTCGCCACCACGATCGCCCCGGGCGTCCGGGACGTGCTGCTGACCGGCAAGGTCAAGGAGACCCTCACCCGCACGGTCAACGGGTCCCGGGTGTACGACGCGGTGGTCCTGGACGCGCCGCCGACCGGCCGCATCGCCCGGTTCCTGAACGTGACGGCGGAGACCGCGAAGCTGGCGAAGGTCGGGCCGATCAAGACGCAGAGCGACGGGGTCGCCGCCCTGCTGCGCTCGCCGATGACCGCGGTACACGTGGCGACGCTCCTGGAGGAGATGCCGGTCCAGGAGACCGCGGACGCCGCCGCCGAGCTCACCGAGCTGGGCCTGCCGGTCGGTGCCGTGATCGTGAACGCCACCCGCCCGCCGCTGCTGACCAGCGGTCGGGTCACCCAGAGCGAGCTGCGCAAGGGGCTGCAGGCGGCCGGGCTGCCCACCGACCGGACCACGGTCGCGGGGCTGGCCGCCGAGGCCGCCGCGTACCGCACCCGGTTGACGTTGGAGAGTCGGCTGCGTGACGAGCTGAGCCTGCTCGGCCACCCGATGCTGGAGCTGCCGCTGGTGCCGGACGGCATCGACCTGTCCGGCCTGTACTCGCTGGCCGAGTCGCTGACCAAGCAGGGGGTGTCCGCGGCATGACCGGCCGCACCCGCGGTGCCACCCCGACCCGCCGTACCGATCCCGGGGCCGTGACGAGCCGCCCCGCGGTGTCACCGGACCTGGATGTCGACGGCATCATCCGGAATCCGAAGATCCGGATCGTGGTGTGCTGCGGCGCGGGCGGTGTCGGCAAGACGACCACCGCGGCGGCGTTGGCCCTGCGGGCCGCCGAGCACGGCCGCCGCACCGTGGTGCTGACCATCGACCCGGCCCGCCGGCTGGCCCAGTCGATGGGCCTGAGTGAGCTGGACAACACGCCGACCCTGGTGCCGAACCTCGAGGGTCCGGCCGAGGGTCGGCTGTTCGCGATGATGCTGGACATGAAGCGCACCTTCGACGAGGTCGTGCTCGCGCACACCGACCCGGCGAAGGCGAAGGAGATCTTCGCGAACCCGTTCTACCAGGCCATGAGCTCCACCTTCGCCGGCACGCAGGAGTACATGGCGATGGAGAAGCTGAGCCAGCTGCGGGCCACCGACGAGTGGGACATGATCGTGGTGGACACGCCGCCGTCCCGCTCCGCGCTGGACTTCCTGGACGCGCCGCAGAACCTGGCCAAGTTCCTGGACGGCCGGATGCTGCGGCTGCTGCTGGTGCCGGCCCGGACCGGTGGGCGCAGCGTGCTGCGCCTGATGACCGCGTCGTTCTCGCTGGCGGGGCGGGCGTTCGCGAAGGTCCTGGGCACCGAGTTCCTGTCCGAGGTATCGACGTTCGTGTCGGCGCTGGACTCGACGTTCGGCGGTTTCCGGCAGCGCGCGGAGCGCACGTACCGCGTACTGCAGGCCAAGGAAACCGCATTCCTGCTGGTCGCCGCCCCGGAACCGGACGCGATCCGGGAGGCCACGTACTTCGCGGAGCGGCTGGCGTCGGACCGGATGCCGCTGCACGGGCTGGTACTCAACCGGGTGCACACGGTCGCCGCGCCGGCGTTGTCGGCGGAGCGCAGCCTGGGCGGCGCCGAGGCGCTGGCCGCCTCGGGCGACTCGGACCAGACCGCCGGCGTCCTGCGGGTGCACGCGGACCTGCGTCGGCGGGTGGAGCGGGAACGTCTGGTCGCGGAGCGGTTCGCGCACGCGCATCCGACCGTGCCGCTGTCCGCCGTGTCGGCGCAGGCCTCGGACGTCCACGACCTCGACGGGCTGCGTGCCGTCGGCGCCGAACTCGCCGCCGACGACTGACCCGTCCGGCACTCCGCGTGGCCGGGCTCGCGCCACGTAGCCACCTGCTCCGGCACACCACGTAGCCACCTGCTCCGGCGCACCGAGACTCCGGCCCGCACCCCGCGTGTGCGGAGTACGGGCCGGTGACCTCGTTTCAGGACCCGCGTTCAGGACCTGATGGAACGGTGATGGCGTCGAGCCGCTGGAGGCAGCTCCACGGTCCGTACTGTCCCCCAGTCCGGATCCGTTTCGCGCTCGACTCACCGTCCGTGTCATCCCCCCGAACCGACCGGCCCGAGCCCCCTGCTCAGTCCTGTCGGTGCGGTCCTGTCAGCCGGCCAGAGCGGCTGTGACAGGTGTTCGCTGGTTCTTCAACGCCGTTTCGAACACAGTTCGCCAGCTTTGTACCTGCGGGTGCCGGCGGAGCAGTGCCCTCCGTTCCCGCTCGGTCATGCCGCCCCACACGCCGAACTCGATCCTGTGGTCGAGTGCGTCGGCGAGGCACTCGAAACGGACCGGACACGACCGGCAGATCCGCTTGGCGATGTTCTGTTCTGCCCCCTGTACGAACAATGCGTCCGGGTCCCCATCCCGGCACGCGGCGCTTGTTGCCCATTCGGCATTCAGCCCCATAACCCAAGACCCCCCTCTTGGTCCCCCTGACGTGCCCTCACGGGCCCGCTGGTGTGGGTTGGAGCTGCCCCCCTGCGCAGACTAAGTAGTGCAGCGCCCCAACCACAACAGCACGTACGGTTTTCGTCGCTCTCCAGAGTGAGAGCACGTAAAGAGCCGTCGCACAAACATGATCCTCTGTAATCACTCGGTTACACAACGCTGACACAGCGTTTTGGGCGCACTCTCTGACCCAACTCCTGCCGTGAGATGCGCAACGGTTCACCCGACGGCGCAACCCGGCCCGCCGCCCATAGCGTCTGATAACCGGGTGGGCCGCTGGTCTGACCTGCCCTCGGAGGCGGTGTCGGGCACTGTCGGGCGACACTCGGCCACAAATACCGACACGGGACGGGCAATGAGCCCTCACGTACCCTGAGACGGTGATTCGGATGCGCGAACGTTCCATGCTGTCCAGCGCGGCGTCGCTGATCGTCTGCGGACTTCTCGCCGGCGTCGTGGTCGCGGCGGCGGCGTTCCCCGCGGTCGCGTTCACCGGGCTGAGCGCCAAGGCGGGCTCCGACTCGTTCGAGAACCTCCCGCACGACCTGCAGATCCCGCCGCAGCCGCAGATCTCCTACCTGTACGCGAAGGACGGCAAGACCCTCATCGCGCAGGTCTACGAGGAGAACCGCAAGGACGTCAAGATCTCCGAGATCTCGCCGACCATGCAGAAGGCCATGGTCGCCGCCGAGGACACCCGCTTCTACGTACACCACGGCGTGGACGTCAAGGGCGTGTTCCGGGCGCTGGTCGCCAACGGGAGCAGCGGCCAGGTGTCGCAGGGCTCCTCCACGCTGACCATGCAGTACGTACGCAACGTGCTGAAGAACAACCCGAACCTCAGCGCCGAGCAGCGGCTCGCGCAGACCCAGGACGACGCCGGGCGGAAGCTCCAGGAGATGCGCTACGCGATCGCCCTGGAGAAGAAGCTCGACAAGAAGGAGATCCTGGACCGCTACCTGAACATCTCCTACTTCGGGCACCGCGCCTACGGCGTCTACGCCGCCTCCCAGACGTACTTCTCCAAGCCGCCGAGCAAGCTGACGGTCCCCGAGTCGGCGATGATCGCCGGGCTGGTCCAGTCGCCGGCCCAGGACCCCACGGTCGACATGAAGTACGCGCTCAGCCGGCGCAACTACGTGCTGGGCGCGATGGCGCACCTGCACTACATCACGGCCGACGAGGCCAAGGAGTACAAGTCGAAGCCGATCGAACTCCACCTGGGCAAGGAGGAGAACGGTTGCAGCAGCGTGCCGAACAACCACAAGGACTGGGGCTTCTTCTGCGACTACGTCAGTCGCTGGTGGCAGGAGCAGAAGGCGTTCGGTGACTCCCGCGCGGAGCGGCTGAACCAGCTCAAGACCGGCGGCTACAAGATCGTCACGTCGATGGACCCGCACGTGCAGAAGACGGCGATGGAGCAGTCCACCGCCGTGTACTCGAAGGACAACCCGCTCGCTCTGCCGATCGCCGCGGTGGAGCCCGGCAGCGGTCACGTGCTGGCGCTGGCCGTCAACCGCAACTACAGCCTGGACAAGAACCCACACGGGCAGAACAACTACCCGAACACCACCAACCCGCTCATCAGCGGCGGTGATGCCGTCACCGGGTACCAGACCGGCTCGACGTTCAAGATGTTCACGATGCTGGCCGCGCTGGACTCGGGCAAGCCCCTGGACACCGGATTCCAGGCTCCGGTGCGGTACAAGACGACGTACCCGGTGGGGCCGGGGCCCGCGGCGTGCCCGGACGGCAACGGCGGCTACGACTACTGCGTCGTCAACGACCAGAGCAGTGGCAACTACATGGCGGGCTACCGCAACATGTGGACCGGGTTCGCACACTCGGTGAACACGTACTTCGTCTGGCTCGAGTCGCAGGTCGGCCCACAGAAGGCCGTGGACATGGCGAAGCGGCTGGGCATCACGTTCAACGGCGACAAGGACGACGACGGCTCGAAGGACGGCAACTCCAGTGACGCCTGGCTGTCCAACCACGCCGACCAGTGGGGGGCGTTCACGCTCGGCGTGTCGACCACCACGCCGTTGGAACTGGCCAACGCCTACGCCACCGTCGCGGCGGACGGCAAGTACTGCAAGCCGCTGCCGGTGCTGAGCATCACCAACAGCAAGGGCCAGGACGTGAAGGCGGCCGATCCGAACTGCCACCAGGCCGTCAGGTCGGACGTGGCACGCGCCGCCACCGACGCCGCCCGCTGCACGGTCAACAACACACCCTACTGGGGCAGCTGCAACGGAGCAGGTGGCAGCAACGGCACCGCGTACCCGTCCGCGACCGGCCTGCTCGGCGACCACCAGTTCGCGGCGAAGACCGGCACCTCGGAGAACGAGGCGACGGAGAGCTTCGCCGGATTCACGACGCAAGTAGCGGCCGCCGGGACAGCGGTCGACCCGGCCAATCCGCACAACTACGTGACCGGCGGGGTCGCACAGTCGGTGGACAGAGCTGTGACACTGACGATCAAGGCCGGCCTGGAAGGCAAGAAGCCCATCGACTTCAAGAAGGAGTCGAAGGCGATCGCCTACGGCGACAAGGGCTACCTGCGGCAGCCTCCGCCGCCGCCGGCGAGCCCGACGCCGACGCCGGGCGGCTCGACCAGCCCTGACGTCGGGCACGACCACGGCGACAACGGGGGCGGGTTCCCGTTCCCGGGTGGCGGCACCGGACCGGGCACCGAGCCGGGCGGGAACGGGAACGGAGCCGGCCGCAACCAGGGCCGCAGAGACTGACCGGGTAACCGACAACCGGTCCGAGTCGACAACAGGCCCGGCAGGCATGGACCTGCCGGGCCTGCTCCCTACCCGCCCACCGTGCGGCCCGCCGCCACCCCCGAGCCTTGAAGGCATTTTCCCGTTTTCTACGTTTCGTACCTTTTCGCGAAAGGTACAATGCGGGCAAATGCATATCTCAAGCGAGTCACCGTGGGCATTTTCCCCGAATATACGATTTCAGAAAGTGCTCATAACGTAGAAAACGGGAAAATGCCCACCGAGGGGTGAGGTCAGCCCGCGTTGAGCTGGCGGCGCACCTCGGCGGCGACCCGCTTGCCGTCCGCGCGGCCCGCGACCTTCGGCTGGACCAGCTTCATCGCCGCGCCCATCTGCTGCGGGCCGCTGAACCCGCCCTCGGCCACCACCTCGCCCACCAGCGTGGCCAGCTCGTCGTCGGACAGCTCCGTCGGCAGGTACCGGGCCAGTACGGTCGCCTCGGCCCGCTCCTGCGCCGCCGACTCGGTGCGGCCGGCGGCGTCGAACGCCTCCGCGGCCTCGCGCCGCTTCTTCGACTCCTTGGCCAGTACCGCGAGGACCTCGTCGTCGGACAGTTCCCGCTGCGTCGAGCCGGCCACCTCCGCGTTGCGCACCGCGGCGATCGTCATCCGCAGGGTGTCCCGGGTCAGGGCGTCCTGGGACTTCATGGCGGCTGTCATGTCGGCCCGCAGCCGCTCGGACAGTCTGGCCTGCCTCGCGTCTTCGCTCATGGACGTCGAAACTACCCTGGTACCCATGCGCACCCGAACGGTTTTGAGCATGGCCGGCGTGCTGGGCGCCGGCGTGGCCACCCTCGCCTACGCGAGCCTCGTCGAGCGGAACCGGTTCACGCTGCGCCGCTACGACGTTCCGGTGCTGGCCCAGGACGCGGAGCCGCTGCGCGTACTGCAGGTCTCCGACCTGCACATGATGCCGGACCAGCGCCGCAAGCAGGACTGGACGGCCGGGCTGGCCGCGCTGGACCCGGACCTGGTCCTGCTCACCGGCGACAACATGGCGCACCCGGGTTCGCTGCCCGCCGTACTGCGCGCGCTGCAGCCGCTGCTGTCCCAGGTGCCCGGCGCGTTCGTGTTCGGCTCCAACGACTACTACAGCCCCGTGCTGAAGAACCCGTTCGGCTACTTCAACTCGGAGGGCGGGTACAAGCACGGCGCACCGAACCTGCCCGTGGAGGACCTGCGGGACGAGCTCGTCAGCGCGGGCTGGGCCGACCTGAACAACGCCCGCACCGTACTGAAGGCCGGCGGTCGCAACGTCGAGCTGGTGGGCGTCGACGACCCGCACATCGAACGCGACGACTACGCGCTGGTCGCCGGCCCGGTCGAGCACTCCGCCGACGTGCACCTCGGGGTGACGCACTCCCCCGAGCCGCGGGTACTGGACCAGATGGTGGAGGACAACTTCGACCTGCTGGTCGCCGGCCACACCCACGGCGGGCAGGTCTGCGTACCGTTCTACGGGGCCCTCGTCACCAACTGCGGCCTGGACCGGCGCCGCGCGTCCGGCCTGCACCGGTACGGCCCCGCCTGGCTGCACGTGTCGGCCGGCCTGGGCACCAGCCCGTACGCGCCGGTCCGGTTCTCGTGCCCGCCCGAGGCCTCGTTGCTGACCCTGGTGCCACGCGCGTAACCCCGGGCTCGACCTCCCTGGGCCGGGCAGCGGGTGGCCCTGCCGGACAACCGTGAGCCGCGGCCCTGGTGGTCCCGTCGGATCACCGCGGGACCGGACCGCGAGCCGCCGGCCGGCCGCAGGACTCCGCGCCGCCTGGCACCGGGCCGCGTCCGGGGCCACCGAGGTCCCCGGACCCCGCACGCACGGCCTTCCGTGCCCTTCGGCTACTATTGGCCAGCGCACCTCGGGGTGTGGCGCAGCTTGGTAGCGCGCTTCGTTCGGGACGAAGAGGCCGTGGGTTCGAATCCCGCCACCCCGACCAGCTCAGAAGGCCCGCCGGTGATCCGACGGGCCTTCCGCGTTGCCAGCTCCGCCCTTCCGCGTTGCCCGCTCCGTGCCTTCCGGCCCCGTGACTACCGGCTCGGCGCCTTCGGGCTCCGTGGCTTCCGGTCCCGCGACTGCCAGGCCCCGGCTCGGCCGACGATCGTGTCCATGGCCACCGCGTCGCCCTGGGGTACCGATCGGATCCGTTTCCAGTGACCGCCTCCGTGCCGGCGGCGCCCGACGTTCACGCCGGGCAGGTCATCGTTCCGTGGCGTCCTCGGCCTCCCAGCGCAGCAGGTCGCCCGGCTGACACCTGAGCACCTCGCAGAGCGCGGCGAGCGTCGCGAAACGTACGGCCTTGGCGCGACCGTTCTTGAGTACCGCCAGGTTGGCGGGCGTGATCCCGACGCGGTCGGCGAGCCCGCCCACGGACATCTTCCGCCGGGCCAGCATCACGTCATCGTCGATCGGAATCAGATCACCTCGTCCAACGCGGCCTTCAGCTGCGTCGCCTCGACGTCACGCGCGACGGCCTGGGCGAGCAGCATCCGCAGTACGAGCACGAGGAGCGCGACGCCCAGGATGCCCACGCCGATCCCGGCCATGATGACGGTGACTCCCGGGTCCTCCCGCTGGCCCGGCGCGTTGAGCGCCGTGACCGTGAACCACACGAGGGAGGCCGCCACGATCGCGCCGATCACGATGTCCACGTACCGGAAGGCGGCGTCGGAGAACACGGTTCCGCGCCGCACCATCGTCACCAGCCGCCATACGCAGACCAGGGCGACCTGGACCGACACCATGCCCAGGATCGTGACCAGGCGCAGCGGGGTCAGCGGGAGCGACCCGTCCTCCGGGTCCGTGGCCAACGCCCACACCATCCCTGCCTGTATGAACACGGTGCCGGCAAGCACCACCACCATCACGGTGCGCAGCGCAGCCACTGTCAGCTTTCCCATGGCCTGTCCTTCCATCGGGTCACGATGGAAATCTATCGGACTTCGATAGATGAAGCAACGGGTTGACGCCAAGAGAGGTCGGCGGCCCGACAACGGCGACGGGACCACGACGGCGGCCTCGGGCGCCGCCGCGCCGCGCACCAGCAGGACGCGCGGGGGAACTCCGCCGCGTCGACGTCGACCCCACCGTCGGACGCATGTGCGGCTCGCTCGGTCAGACCATCCGAAGACACGCCTTAGCACAGAAGTGTGGCGAAGCCAACCTGTGGGTGACTACACGTTTTCATACCGTGACCATTTGGCGAAAGAAGCGTTGAGCATCGCATAGCCCAGCAAGTTGCGTCGGAGAAGCCCGCCAAGTCCACGGCACAGCGCCGGAGGCGGGCCTCCGCATCACCGAGCAGGGAGGAACGATGCTGGACCGGATCCGTCGCCGTCTGCACATCTGGCCGCAGTACGGCATGAGCACGACCCCCGTTGCCGACCCCTACGAGGGCGCCCAGCGCCTCGCCAGGCAGCATCAGGCGATCCGGCGTACCCTCGCCGACCTTCGCGCGGAGAACGCCGCGGGTTCACACTGACCCCACCGCTCCGGACCCGGCCCAGACCCCGCCGACCGGAGCCATGTTCATCCGCATCCCTTGACATTCCAGTGAAGTAGAACCCTCCACTGTGTACCGATGCCGCGACCAAAGGTCGCGGCTTTTGTCGTACCCGCGCCTACCTGAAGGACCCGGCCGCATCCGGGACAGCACCACCCGACCCGGACACCGTGGACCGTCGCGGGAGCAGAGCCGAAGGCCACACCGCCGCCGAGGGCGGTACGGGCGCCGTCCGCGTCCGACGAGCAGTGCGGGCGCCGTCCGCGCGCGGCGCCGACACCCGGGCGGGCGGGCAGCCGATCGTGACCGAGGCGCGGCACGGCACGGGACCACGCGCCAGGCGCCGTCCGCCGCGCGGACTCAGCGACGGACCAGCAGCCCCGAGGCGTTGACCAGCACGGTACGCGAGGCGCGATGCCGGCGGTGGCAGTCCAGTTCCCATCCGGTCAGGTAGAGCCACCCGGCCCGGGTCGACGGGCGCCCACGGCTCGCGTCCACACTGGACGGTTCCACATGGGTCACCTGGAACAGGATCGACTCGCGCAGAAACTGCGGTGACGCACGCCCGGTGAGGTGGACCACCTGCCCCTGAACCGGCACCTGCCCGGGGGGGAGGGACACATACTGAGGCGACGGCTGCGGTAGCAGAGTGTGCGCGGCGTCCTTCACCTCCGTCATGATGCCGAAGATGTGCCGGGCGCGGGTGGATACCTCCCCCGGAAGGGGTGTGTTCGACGCCACTGCACGCCGCGACCCAGGCCCGTGACGACTCGGGTTCGACACGAGGCCATGGCCCACTCTCACTACGCAACGTACACTGGTCGCTGACGTTGCGCGGTTGATCGGCGTACACGCAAGTACGTACCCGGAAGGTTTGGCCACCGACAGTGAGCATCGACCAGGACCGGCTCGTGGACGCGCTGGCCACCACGGTGACCACCGCTCCCTCGGTGACGGCTGCCTGCCAGGCGACCGTCACCGCACTGGTGGACGGCATGTCCGGCACGGTGGCCGTGCTGCTCGACCTCAACGGTCGACTCCGCTGCCTCGCCGCCGCCGGCGCCTGGCAGGTCTTCGACGGCGTGCCCGCCGACGCGGGCGTGGTGGGCCGGGTCTTCCGCACCGGCGTCACCGCGGTCGTGACCGACGTACGGGCCGACCCCGACTACATCCCGCTCAGCCCCGGCGTACAGATGGAGGTGTGCGCGCCGATCCCCGGGCCGGACGGCGCGCCGGTCGGTGTCGTCAACATCGAGTCCACCGACGCGTCCGCGCTGCCCGAGGTACGCACCGCGCTGGAACGGGCCGCGCGGCTGCTCGCCGACCGGATCATCGAACTGGGCGGACTGCCCGCCGAGAACGCCGGCCAGCGCCTGCTGCGGCACGCGGTCGCGCTCAGTTCCGCGGTGGACGAACCCGAGGTGCTGGACCGTGCGCTGGAGGCCGCCCGGGACATCTCCGGGCTCTCGTCCGCGGCGATCGCGATGGGATCCGGCCTGGACATCCAGGTCACCGCCGCCCGCGGACCACTCGCCGGCCTGCTGGTCATCGCCGACCGCAACGCGATCGCGCTGCTGGCCACCCGCACCCGGCGGCACGGCTCCACGTACAGCCTCGGCGACCCGTCCGCGCTCGACGCCCGCGGTTTCGAGCGCCTCACCGCCGCCGGGATCCGCACCATGATCGCGGTACCGATCGGCACCCGGCACGACGACGGCGGTGTCCTGCTGGCCGTCGACCACCGGGTGATCCGGCCCGACACCCGCACCGTCAGCCTGCTGGAGATGCTCGCCGCGCAGTCCCTGGTCTGCCTCGAACGCGTCCGGCTGGTCCTGCAGCTGCGCCTGCGGGCCAGCTCCGACCCGCTCACCGGCCTCGGTCACCACGGGCGGTTCTCCGAACGACTGGCCCGCGCCCGGCCCGCGCACACCGCGGTCCTGGCCATGGACGTCGACCAGTTCAAGGCGGTCAACGACACGTACGGGCACCAGGAGGGCGACCGGCTACTGGTCGAACTCGTCCGGGTACTCCAGGGCGCCCTGCGCGCCGAGGACGAGCTGTACCGGATCGGCGGCGACGAGTTCGCGGCCGTGGTGGAGGTCAACCAGGACGACGAGGCGCTGACCGTGGCGCAACGGCTGGTCTCGGCGGCCCGCCGGGTCGGCCGCACGATCAGCATCGGCGTGGCGCTACGTGAGGCCGGCGAGACCGCCGAGAACACGCTGCGCCGTGCGGACGAGGCCCTGTACGCCGTCAAGCGGGCCGGCCGCGACGGCGCCCGGTTGGCCGATTCCGGCGCGGTCGGCAAACCGCTGATGGTCCTGCCGCCCACCATCACGGGCGTCTGAGCCCGACAGTACCGCCACCCGCCCGCTTCCTGCCGGCCTCGTTCTGTGCAGCGACGCGCCGATTCATTCGGCGCTTCGCTGCACAGAAGGGCAGGCTGACGCGAACTGTGCAGCAACCCGCCGTACCAGTCAGCGTGTCGCTGCACAGAACAACAGGACCGTGGCCGCCGCGCACGACAACGGGAGCGGGGCGGGCGTCAGCGGGGCGCGGCGACGCCCAGGCGGTCGCAGGCGGCGGCGACGTGGGCCAGGCCCTCGCCCGCGACCCGTTCGGCCACCGCACACTCCCCCGGGTAGCGGGCGTCGGCGAGTACCGAACCCGCCGTGTGCCACCGCTCCTCCGCATCGGCGAGCAGACTCGCGGCGACCGCGTCGCCGGCCGGATCGACCGTCTCGACACAGAAGCCCAGCCGATCCACCGCCGACCGGGCCGCCGCCTGCGCGCCTTCGAACGCCCGGCGCCGCGCCCGTACCTGCCAGACCGGGACCGTCGCGGCCACGGCGAGCAGTAGAACCCCGACGACGACCGCTCCGACCAGCATCACCGCAGGCTACCGGCCCCGGCGCGGGCCATGATCGCCCGCGCCCGCCGTACCGTGTCGTCCACCGCCGCCAGGTCCGCGGGCTCCCGGACGCGCTCCAGCGCGGCCCACGCGTCGGTGTACAGCCCGGCGACCCGCACCATCGCCGCCGCGCGCCGCCGGGGGTCCGCGGTACGCGCCCGCGCGCCACGGGACCGCTTCCCCACGCC
>JBAUUM010000209.1:0-7256 GCA_049582705.1 Actinocatenispora sp. | reverse complement strand
GGTCCGGACCGCGACGCGGCGCACCACCCGCCGGCGGGCCAGGTCCACGACGACGACCTGCGACGGCCCGGCGAGTGCCACGGTCCGACCGTCCGGGCTGAGCCCTGCCTGGAACGCGACGGTGCCGAGCCGGATCCGCCACAGCATCCGCGCGGACGTCCGGTCGTACAGGCCGATCTGGTAACCGCCGCGCCGGGTGCCGAGTACCACCAGGGTCCGCCGGCCGCGTGCCAGCGGCACCACCGCCTCGGTGCTGTAACCCTGGTTCGTCGCCACCAGGCCGTACGACCACGGAACGGCGAGGTCCCGGACGACGGTCGACCGGGCCAGTGCCTTCTGCTCGTCGGACCCGTTCACCAGCAGCGCCGCGGAGAGCATGGCGGACCACTCGGGCAGGTCCCGTTCGATGACCGGATTGTTGCTCGTCACGAGGCTCTGCTTGTTGGCCCGCCCGGCTGATCTGATCAGCGGGACCGTCACGATGCCGACCAGCAGCGCGACCACGACCGCACCGGCCAGTACGGCGCGGGCGCCGACCCGACGACGGCGGCCGCCCCGGGCCCGGATCAGACTGGCCGCCGCGAACGCCGGTACGACGCCGTCGCGCAGGTTCAGCCGGCTGGTCTCGGTACCGAGAACGCCACGCAGCTCGGTGACCTGGTCCAGGTCGTCGAGCAGCAGGTCCGGCGCGCGATCCCCGCGCTGCCAGGCGATCGCCAGCGCCCGGAACCTGCGTACCCGCTCCCACTGCGACGGGTCGGTGCGCAGCGCCCCGATCAACCGCCCGGTACTGGCCGCGACGTTGTGCGGGTCCCACGGCAACCAGTTGATCTCCCGGAGCGCCTTGTCCAGGCCCTCCGGATCCACGCCGCCCACCGTGACGACGACGGGTCTGACCGGGCGGACCAGCGTGCCCGCCACCAGCGCGTCACGCATCCGGGGGCTGAGCACCAGCAGCTCGAGGTCGGCGTCGGCGACGGAGTCGGTCAGCTCGAAGCCGACGGTCGGCAGGACCCGGCGCAGCTCGTCCACCACCTCGGCGGCGTCCGGCCGGGCGACGACGAGGAGCCGGAACTCCGGCGACGCGTCCGCGAACTCGAGTGCCGTCGAGGCGTCCCGATCGGTGTCGACCACGGTGTCCTCCCGTCCCGGGCGTCGTGCGGCCCGCCGAGGCCCGGCGGCTACGGCTTCTCGGTGTGGCGGTTGAGCCGGCGGACGAACCGGGGGCTGCACCGGGAGGCGCGCCACATGATGTGCTCCCGGCTGATCGCCTCCTCCGCGTCCGCCACCTGCGCCGCCCATTCCGTCTCGGTGCCGATGTCCTGCAGGTTCGCTCGTACCGTGGACAGTTCCTCGGCGGTCAGCGAGTACGAGCTGACCAGCGACTCGTGCTGCTGGATCGCCAGCCACGCGGCACCCGCCCCGATCGCGGCGGCCACGATGCCCGGCAGGTCGAACGTCACCACGCCGGCGAACCGCGCGCCCGCCGACGCCAGGCCCAGCAGCTCCGCGGCGATCAACGCCGAGCGCCACTTCCGCGACCGGGACCTGTTGTACCGCGCTTTCCCGCTGTACCAGGCGATCTGCCCACCGATCCGGGCGTCCAGGTAGACGCTCTTGCGGATCGCGAAGCCGGCCTCCCGCAACGCCCGCATGGCCGCGCTGACCGGCGGGTCGGTCGACGGCTCGATCTCGGTGTCCGGCGCGTCGAGGACGAGTTCCTCCAGGTCGGCCGCGAGCTGACGGTCGGCGTGCGGGGCGTCCACGGGGAACGGTGCGCCTCCCACCGCGTACCGCCACGCCAGCGTCTTCGCCGACTCCGCGAGCGCCCGCCCGTCGTACCAGGCCTCGGCCGGCTTGGCGGCGAGCAGCCACAGTTCGACGAGTACCGCGCCAACGAAGAACAGTCCGGTGAGGGCGGCGGCGAGGTCGAGCTGACGGGCGCCGACGGACCAGGCGAACGCCGCCGACACGGCCGCGGCGATCGCGCACACCAGGCGGACCGCCGAAGCCCGCTTGAACGCCCGCTGCCCCTCCCGGGAGGTCGCGTCGGCGGCCTGGAAGAGACCCGGCAGTGCGCTGTCGGGGAGGGCACTGACCGTGACAATCACTCGCCGCACTCGTTTCTGGTGCTCGGAGGAACCTGCCGGGTGGCCGCCGCCCGACGGCGACCCGGCCGACGGCTCTCCGCCGGGCGCCACCGATCGCCGGACCGGAACCGCGGTGCAGGCCGAGGAATCGTCCTGGCCGGCACGTCCCCCAATTCTGTTCGCAGCGTGACCGGTCCGGTACGGATAAACGGACTCGGGGGCACTAACCGTTCGGGTGACACACCGCGGCCCGGCACTGGCCCGATCGACGACGACCGGGCGCAGGGATCTTCCGGTACGCGGAACTCATCGCGTGCCGCGCACGGTCGGAATGTCCAGGAGGGAGAGGAAGGCGGTCGCCGCGGGCGTGCGGCCGGCGCGGCTCCAGACGACGTGTTCGACGCGGCCCGGCGCGTCGATGACCTCGATGGTCGCCACGCCGGTGAGCTGAGGCACGTACGCGGAGGGGAGCATGGCGATGGCGAGACCCTGCCTGACCAGGCGGGCCAAGATGAAGTCCACGGTGGTCACTTCGAAGGCGACGTCGCGACCGAGGCCGGCAGCCTCGAAGGCCTGGTCGGACTGGGCACGTCCGGCGGTCCCCGCCGGAAGGTCCACGAACACCTCGGAGGAGAGCCTGCGGAGCTCGACCGCGGGCTCCCCGGCGAGGGGATGGTCCGGCGCGACCACCGCGACGAGTCGGTCACGGGCGAGCTCATGGGCGGCGACTCCCTGCGGGCTCGCGGTGGTCGGCAGCCCGAGGAAGGCCACGTCGAGGGCTCCCTGTCTGACCTGCTCGATGAGGTCCTCGCTCGCGCCCACCCGCAGGCCGATACGCACGTGCGGGTACCGCTGCCGGAAGGTACGCAACGCGCCCGGGATGTCGACCGCGGCGGCGGTGGGGATCAGACCCACGGCGAGGCGCCCGCGTACCTCTCCGACGGCTGCGGCGACCTCGGCGGCCGCGCGCTCGGCGGCGTCCAGACACTGACGGGCGGCGGGGAGGAACGCGTCGCCGGCCGGTGTCAGCCGGACCCTGCGGCTGGTGCGTTCGAAGAGCCTCGCGCCCAGTTCCCGTTCGAGGCGGGCGATCTGGTGGCTGAGGGCGGACTGCACCACCAGGCATCGTTCGGCGGCGCGGGTGAAGCTGTTCGTCTCGGCGACGGCGACGACGTAGCGCATCTGCTGGAGGTCCATTGATCTATCGTGTATCACGATAGATGAGGTGACAAACATGTGTTGGACTCATTGATCCCTGCTGGGTGAGACTGCGGGCATGACAGGTCCAGCAGCACAGCGGGCTCCCGGCCGAGCAGGCACCGACGCACCCCGAGGGAATCTGCCCCGCGCCGCCCTGACGGCCTTCACTCCCATGGTGTGGGGAACGACGTACATCGTCACCACCGAGTTTCTCCCGCAGGGACATCCACTGTTCGCGGGGCTCCTGCGGGCGTTGCCCGCCGGCCTGATCGCGCTGGTGATCACGCGGACCCTGCCACGCGGGGCGTGGTGGGGAAAGGCCGCGGCACTCGGCGTACTGAACATCGGCGTGTGCTTTCCCCTGCTGTTCATCGCGGCCGAACGCCTGCCCGGCGGCGTGGCCGCCACCCTGGCGGCGGCCCAGCCCCTCATCATCGCGGGCCTGGCCGTGGGCGTCCTCCACGAGCCGCCCACCGCCTGGCGCATCGCGTGGGGAGTGGCCGGCGTGGTCGGCGTCGGCCTGGTGGTGATCGGACCGGCCGCGGCATTCGACGCGGTCGGGATCGTGGCGGGTCTTGCGAGCGCCGGCTCGATGGCGCTCGGGGTGACGCTCATCAAGCGCTGGGGACGTCCCGTCGGAGCCAGTCCCACCGCCTTCGCCGGCTGGCAGCTCACCGCGGGAGGCCTCTTCCTGGTGCCGATCACCTTCCTGGTGGAGGGGCCGCCTCCCACCATCGACCTCACCGCCACCCTCGGCTACCTCTGGCTGGGTCTGGTCGGCGGCCTGATCGCCTACGTCCTGTGGTTCCGCGGCATCGGCACGTTGCCCGTCACCTCCGTCGCGGTTCTCGTCCTGCTCTCGCCGCTCGTCGCCGCCACGCTCGGGGCCATCGTGCTCGGCCAGACATTCGGCCCGATCCAGCTCCTGGGGTTCGCGCTCTCACTCGCCGCGATCGTCGCGGGCCAGCTTCCCGCCCCGACCCGCTCGCAACGCACGATTCCATCGTCCGTGCCGGAGTAGCCGCCATCCGCCGGCTCCGGTGAAACCGCCGCACCACGACATCGTCGGAAGGACTCCCACAGTGCTGAACACGAGGACCGTCCTGGTCACGGGCGCGACCGGCGGCCAGGGCGGCGCCGTTGCCCGCCGGCTGCTCGACACCGGGTGGGCGGTACGCGCTCTCGTCCGCGACCCGGACAAGCAGCGGGCCAAGGACCTCAGGGCGAGCGGCGCGGAGCTGGTCACCGGCGACCTCGACGACCCGGAGACGCTGTACGCGGCGGCACTGGGCACGCACGGCGTCTTCAGCGTGCAGCCCGCCGACTTCGCCGACCCACGCCCCGAGGTCGAGGTGCGGCAGGGCAGGAACGTCGCCGACGCGGCCAGGGCCGCGGGTACCGCGCACCTGGTCTACAGCTCCGTGGGCGCCGTCGGGCGCAGGTCCGGCGTCGCGCACTTCGAGACCAAGGCGGAGATCGAGGCGCACATCGATGCCATCGGAGTTCCCACGACCGTGCTGCGGCCGGTGTTCTTCATGGAGAACTGGCCCTACATGGTGCCCACGGTGCAGAACGGGGAACGAGTCGGCTCGATCGCACTGGCCGCGGACACCTCGCTGCAGATGATCGCGCTGGCGGACATCGGCCGGATCGCCGTGGACGCGTTCGACAGGCCGGCCGAGTTCATCGGCAGGAAGATCGAGATCGCCGGCGACGAGCTGACCGTACGACAGATCGCCGACGCGTTGACCAAGGCCGACGGCATCCCGACCCGCTTCGAGCGGCAGCCGATCGAGGATCTGCGGGCCGAGGCAGCGGAGGTGGCGAACATGTTCGACTGGCTCGACGAGAAGGGGTACCGGGCGGACATCGCCGCGCTCCGCGAGCGGTACCCGGATCTGCTGACCTTCGACGCGTGGCTGCACGAGAACCGGTAGGGATCGGATTCCCGGCCACCGGTAGCGCCATCGGACACGACCCGCCCGGCACCGTGCCGGGCACACGGGCTCGGCCCGGCACCATGCGGGGGTGCCGGGCCGCGGGACGGTCCGCCCGGGTCAGCGCGCGGCGGGGACCGGGTAGTCGGGCAGGTCGATGGCGTTGACGGCCTTGTCGATGCCGCCCATCATCAGGCTCCTGCCGGGCAGCCGCATCATCCAGCGCATCGACGCGTTGCGCAGCCGGACGCCGCGTGCGGTGGTGGGCAGGAATCCCTTGACCCCACCGGGCATCGGCTTGAGGTTCCCGGCGACGTAGTCGCGCAGGACCGACTGGTACGCGGCGAACGCGACCTGATGGTCGCCCCGCGCGGCGACCAGCTCACCGGCCAGCACGTACGCGCCGACCAGGGCCATGCTGGTGCCCATGCCCACCGAGCCGGCGGCGCAGGCGTCACCGAGCAGGACGACACGGCCGTGCGACCAGGAGTCCATCACGATCTTGCCGTGCCGGTCGAAGTAGAAGTCCGGGGCGTGCCGCATCGACTCGACCATCCGCGGGACCTCCCAGCCCTCCCCCTCGTACACTCCGGCGACGATCCGCTTCTGCTGCTCGACGTCGCGCCGGTCGTACTCGATCGGGTCGCAGGCGAAGTGGAACATGCCGCGGGTGCCGCCGGGCACCGGGTACAGCATCGCGTTGCGGCCACCGCTGGTGCCGTTGCCGGCGGGCATGTTGTACATCAGTTCCCAGCCGGCCAGGTCGAGCGACGTGTCCGTGGTGAACACGGCGCGGTGGTAGCCGGAGTCGACCATCCGCCAGGAGCCCTGCGGGAACGCCAGCCGCCGGGTGTTCGAGAAGATCCCGTCGGCGCCGACGACCAGGTCGAACCGGCGCGGCGCGGCCCTCTCGAACCGTACGTCGACGCCGTCGGAGGTCTCGGTGAGCCCGGTGATGGTGTCGTCGAACAGGTACTCGACGCCCTCGGCCGCGCCGTGCAGGATGCGGGCCAGGTCGAAGCGGAGGATCTCCAGGTCGGCGATGATGCCGCCGGAGTCACCGAACGCGTCGGCGGGCATCTCGGCGACCCACCGGCCCCGGTCGTCGACGTTGGCGATGCCGAGGGTGCCGGTGTGCGCGGCCCGCACCGCGTCCATCAGGCCCATCCGTTCGATCACCGTGCGGGCCGCGCCGCGGATGTCGATGGCCTGCCCGCCGGGCCGCAGTTCGGGCGCGCGCTCGACGACGGTGACGTCGATGCCGTACCGACGCAGCCAGTACGCCAGCGCGGGCCCGGCGACACTCGCGCCGGAGATGAGGATGTGGGTCATGGTGGTGCTCCCCGCCGTACGCCCGACACGCCGTTCGTGCCGAGCTGTTACGTACACCGTACAGACACTCGATAGCGTGTCAACTATGTTGGCGTGCAATAGAAGTAGCGATCCACGTCGCACTAGTGCACTAGGCGCCGATAGGCTGGCAGGGCAGCACTGGTGCACTAGTGCGGAGAGGAGCGGCACAGTGGGCACGGCACCGTACGAACGGATCGTCGCGGACCTGCGGGCGCGCATCGAGGGCGGCGAACTGGCCCCGGGTGCCCGGGTGCCCTCGACGCGGCAGCTGATCGCCGAGTACGGGGTGGCCATGGCGACCGCCAGCAAGGCGCTGTCCGCGCTCCGCCAGGCCGGCCTGGTGCACCCGGTGCGCGGCGTCGGCACCGTCGTGGCAGGGCCGGATCCGGTCGCCCGGCCCGGATCCGGCACACCGGGCCCGGACACGGGCGCCGCCCACCGGCCCGGCGTCGGCCGTGACGACCTGGTCCGCGCCGCGATCGCGCTGGCCGACGCGGAGGGCCTGGCCGGCCTGTCGATGCGCCGGATCGCCACCAGGCTGGGCATCGCGACGATGTCGGTCTACCGGCATGTGCAGGGCCGCGACGAACTGGTGGTCCTGATGCTGGACCGGGCGATCGGCGAGCATCCTCTGCCGGCCGACCCGCCGCCCGGCTGGCGCGCGCGGGCCGAGACC
>JBAUUM010000208.1:0-11225 GCA_049582705.1 Actinocatenispora sp. | reverse complement strand
ACCTGCTCCGGCACCACGACGGGGCGCTGCTGCTGCTCGGGGTCCACCACATCGTCTGCGACGGCTGGTCGGTGGACGTGTTGTGCGAGCACCTGATGGAGGCGTACCGGGCGCGGGTGGCCGGTGAGGTGCCGGCGTCGGCCGAATCCCCGGTCCCCGTCCCGGAGCCGGACGAGCAGAGCCGGCGGGAGGCCGCCGAGTACTGGCTCGGCCTGCTCGAGGGCGCCGAGACGGCGGCACTGGCCCCGATGCCGGACCTGGTCCGCGAGGACGTCACCCCCGGCGCCCCGGCGCACACCATCACGACGCTGGACCCGACGGTGGGTGAGGGCCTCGCGCGGGTCGCCGCGCACGCGCAGGCGACGCCGGCGATCGTGGTGCTGACCGCCTGGTGCCTGCTGCTGCACGCGCACAGCAGCCTGGACGAGGGCGTCGTCGGTATGCCGTTCGCCGGGCGCATCGACGACGACAGCCACGACGAGGTCGGCCTGTACACCCGGCTGCTGCCCATCCTGAGCCGGCACCGCGCCGACCAGCCGTTCGCCGAACTGGCGTACCAGCTGGGCGACCAGGTGATGTCGTCACTGGAACAGTCGGAGGGCATCGACGACGTCCGCGGTCTGCTGAGCACGCCGCTGCCGCCGTACCGGCTGGTGTTCGCGCACTACGTCGACGAGTCGGAGGACTGGTCGGTCGGCGGGGTGACCGTACGGAAGCTGGAGCATCCGGGGGAGACCGCCAAGCACGACCTGGCGTTGGCCTGCACGCAGCGCCGCGGCGGCGTCGAGCTGCGCCTCGACCACGACACCGGCGTGTACCGGGCCGACACCGTTCGGATGCTGGTCGAGCAGCTCGGCCAGTTGCTCACCACGGTCGTCGCCGGCCCGGACCGTACCTGCCGGCAGCTGCTGACCGCGCTCGCGCCGCGCCGCCCCGTGCGGACGCTCGACGAGTCCCGGGTCTCGCTGTGCGCGGAGATCCGCGCGCACGCGGCCGCCCGTCCGGACGCGGTGGCCGTGCGCTACGACGGGACCGTACTGACCTACGCCGAGCTGGCCGCCCGGGCCGCCCGGTTGTCCCACTGGCTCCGCGACCAGGGGGTCGGCCCCGGGCGGATCGTGGCGCTGGCCTTCCCGCGCGGCGTCGACCCGGTCGTGGCCATGGTGGCCGTCGCGTTCTCCGGCGGCGCGTACCTGCCGATGGACCCCGCCTACCCGGACGCCCAGATGGCCGCGGTGCTGTCCAGCGCCCGCCCGGTGCTCGTGCTCACCACGGCGGACGGCCTGGACCGGCCGGCCTTCGCCGACCTCGCGGCGTACGACCTGACCGCCGCGCAGGCGTCGGCGGCCGGGCTGCCCGACCAACCGCCGAGCGTCGACCTGCCGGCCGACGCCGTGCTCAACGTGCTGTACACGTCGGGCTCCACCGGCCAGCCGAAGGGCGTCGTGCTGCCGCACGTCGGGCTGGCCAGGCTGATGCACGAACCGGACTTCCTCGGACTGCGCGACGACGACGTGATCGCCCAGCTGTCGCCGCTCAACTTCGACGGCTCCACCTTCGAGATCTGGGGCGCGCTCGCGCACGGCGCGGAGCTTGTCGTCGTGGACAAGGAAACGGTGCTGGACCCGCGCGAGTTCCGGCACGTCGTCCGCGCGCACGGCATCACCACGCTGCTGCTGACCACGCCGCTGCTCAACCGGGTCATCGAGGAGGCGCCGGACCTGCTGCAGGCGGTGCGGCGGGTGTACTTCGGTGGCGAGATGGTGTCCGTGCCGCACCTGCGGCGGGCGCTGGCCTGGTGCGGCCCGTCGGTCCTGCTGCACAGCTACGGCCCCACCGAGAACTCGTTCACCAGTACGTTCTGGCCGGTCACCGGTGCCGACGAGCGGGCCCGGACGGTGCCGATCGGCCGCCCGGTGCCGGGCACCGAGGCGTACATCGTGTTCGAGGGCAGCCTCGACGAGGTGCCCACGGGCGTGACCGGTGAGCTGCTGCTCGGCGGCACGGGTGTCGCGCAGGGGTACCTGGGCAACCCCGAGCAGTCGGCGCGGGTGTTCCTGCCCGACACGTTCAGCGGTCGGCCCGGCGCGCAGCTCTACCGGACCGGGGACCGGGTGCGGTTCCTGCCCGACGGCGAGCTGGAGTTCGTCGGCCGGCGGGACCGTCAGATCAAGATCCGCAGCCAGCGCGTCGAACTCGGCGAGGTCGAGGCCGCCCTGCTCACCCACGACGACGTGCGCTCGGCGTTCATCACCACGGTGCTCAACGCCCGTAACGAGAAGGAGATCGTCGGGTACGTCGTACTGCACCGCCCGGTACGGCCCGAGGATCTGCGGTCGTACCTGCGCGACCTGCTGCCCTCGTTCGCGGTGCCGACCCGCCTCGCGTTGCTCGACGAGCTGCCGGTGAACGCGAACGGCAAGATCGACCGGCGACGGCTGCCCGACATCGCGCCGGCGCCCGCCGCCCCCGAGGCGTCGCCGGCACCGGCCCGCATCCGGGTCCGGGAACGGGGCCCGCGGCCCGCGGTGCGGGAGGTGTGGCGTCGCGTGCTCGGTCACGACCGGTTCACCGACGACGACAACTTCTTCGACGTCGGCGGCCACTCCCTGCTGCTCGCCGCCCTGCAGAACGGCCTGGCCGAGGTGAGTCCTCAGCCGCCGTCGATCGTGGACCTGCTGCGCCGGACCACGGTCCGCGCGCAGGCCGCGATGGGCGGTGACGGTGACGGCGAGGCCGGGCTGCCGACCGCGGCGGACGTCGGGCAGGACGACATCGCGATCGTCGGGATGGCCTGCCGGTTCGCCGGCTCCGCCGACGTCTGGGAGTTCTGGCGCAACCTGCGCACCGGCCGGGACTGCATGTCGCAGGGCGCCGGCCCTGCGGTCACCGAACTCGGCAACGGCGTACGGCGGGTCACCCGGCACGGCGCCCTGCGCGACGTGTCGTTCGACCGTGACCTGTTCGGGTTCCCCGGCGGCGACCTGGCCGTGGACCCGCAGTACGGCCTGATGTACGAGACGCTGTGGTCGGCCGTGGAGAACGCGGCACTGCGGATGTCGGACATCGCCCACCGCACCAGCGTGTACCTGGGGTGCGCCAACGCCGAACGCCGGTCGCGCGGCGAGCGACCCCCGGAGAGCGACCTGCCGGTACGGGCCGACGACGTCGTCGGCGTCGATCCGACGTTCCTGCCCACCCGGTTCTCGTACTGGCACGACCTGCGCGGCGAGAGCCTGCTGCTGGACACGGCCTGCTCGACCTCGCTGGTGGCCACGCACCTGGCGTGCGAGAGCCTGCGCAGCGGTCGCAGCGACTACGGGCTGGCCGGCGGCGTGTCGATCCTGTACTCCGACGACCCCACGTACCTGCACGTGCCGGGGCAGATCTTCGCCATCGACGGGTACTGCCGGCCGCACGACAAACGCGCCAGCGGCACCGTGCCGGGCGACGGCGCGGGCGCGGTCCTGCTGCGTCGGCTGTCCGACGCTGTCCGGGACGGTGACCCGATCTACGCGGTGATCCGCGGTTCCGCCACCAACAACGACGGCCGGCCCCGGGTCGGGTACTCGGCGCCGAGCGTGGACGGACAGACCCGGGTGATCCAGGAGGCGGTGGCCGCCTCCGGGGTGGCGCCCACCGACATCGGCTTCGTCGAGCCGCACGGCACGGGCACTCGGCTGGGTGACGCGATCGAGGCGATCGCGCTGACCACGGCGCTCGGCGGCGAGGGCCGTCCGGTCCACCTCGGTGGGGTGAAGTCCAGCATCGGGCACACCAACACCGCGGCGGGCGTCGCCGGACTGATCAAGACGGCCCTCGCGGTCAACCAGGGATACATCCCGCCGACGCTGCACGTGGCGGAGCCCACCGAGGAACTCACCCGCCTCGGTGACAGGTTCCGACTCACCCCGGAGGGCGTGCCGTGGCCGGACGACGACGGCCCCCGGTTCGCCGGTGTGAGTTCCTTCGGCGTGGGTGGTACGAATGCCCACGTGGTCCTGCAGTCTCCGCCCAGTGAGTCGAGGAGGGGCACCGATGTCCGATCGTGAGCTCACGCCGCTGCGGGTCGTCGGTCTCTCGGCCCGTTCCTGGGACAGCCTGCGCCGCACCGCCGAACGGCTCGCGGACCACCTCGACGAGCACCCGTCGTACGAGCTCGGCGACCTGGTGGCGACCCTGGCCCGGGGACGGCAGCACTTCCCGGTCCGGCTCGCCGTGCTCGCCCGTGACCTGTCCGGGCTGGCCGGGACCCTGCGGGCGGCGGTGCGGCCCGGAGACCGTCCCGACAACGTCGTGGTGGCCACCGTGCGGTCCGAACGCCGGTACGTCATGGTCCTTGCCGACCCGGACGCCGGACCGGACCTTGTTGCCGAGCCGGACGCCGACGGCGACGCGTTCGTCCGGTGGCAGGTCGACGCGGCACGGCAGCTGACCGCGTGGGGACCCGCCCCGGACGAGATCCTCGGGGTGGGGCTCGGCGTGCGGTCCCGTGAGCTGCTGCTCGGACCGGACGACCGGTCCGTTGCGGACGGCACGCCGGCCGCCGACGGCGTGCTGGCGCTGGTGCTCGGTTCCCGGGCGACGAGCCCGCCCGGGACACTGCCCGACACCCCGGTCTCCGAGGTGGTCGAACTCCGGCCGGATCCGACCACCGACGACGCGGTGGCCGGGACGGTCGCGCGGCTGTGGTGTGCCGGCCTGGACATGGACCTGACACTGGGGTTGCCCGGCCGTCGGGTGCACCTGCCCGGTACCGCCTTCGACCGCCCCGGCGACGACGCCGACAGCCGTCCGGTCACGGCCGCGTACCGGTACCGGGACAACCGGCCGCTGACCGCGCTCCAGCAGCGTCTGCTGTTCCACGACCTGGTCCGCACCAGCGCCTGCACCGAGCACTACGTCGCGGCCGCGGTCCGGCTCGCCGGCGTGGACCTCGACACCCTGCACAAGGCGGTCACCGCCGTGCAGTCCGAGCACGGGGAGCTGCGCACGGTCTTCTGGCAGTCGCCGGAGCGGTGGATGAGCGGGCTCCGAGCCGAGCCCGGGGTCGAGGTGGAGATCCGCGCCGAGCTGCTGGACGACGGGGGACCGGACGACGACGAGGTCGTACGGCGGCTCATGGCGGAGCCGGTCCCGCTCGTGGAGCGGGTCCCGCTGCGGATCTTCTGGGTGCCGGACGGTGACGGGCACGGGCTGCTGGCCTTCGTCGCGTACCGCGGCGTCATCGACCGGGACTCACTGGCCGAGCTGGTGGCCGCGACCGTACGGGACGGCCCCGTGGAGTGCCCGCCCGATGCGGGACACAGCGCGCAGGGCGTCCGCACGTACGGGATGGACTGACCGTCATGACGGGATGCTGGGACGAGGTCGGCGAGCGGGTCTTCCGCCGCCGGTACGACAGTTTCGACCTCAACGTGGGTGTCGTGCTCGGCGGCGACGCGGCCATGGTGATCGACACCCGGGCGTCCGCCCGGGAGGGACGCGAACTGCTGGCGGAGGTGCGTGCGCTCACCTCCCTGCCGGTCCGCCACGTGGTCAACACGCATTTCCACTTCGACCACTGCTTCGGCAACGAGGTCTTCGCGTCGTCGGCGATCTGGGCGCACCGACGCTGCGCGGAGCAGCTTCGGAACACCGGGGCCGCGGAGCGTGCCGCCGTGGTCGACTGGCTGACGGACCGCGCCGAGGAGATGTCCGAGGTGGCCATCACGCCGGCGGATCACCTGATCGACACGGCCGCGCTGGTCGACGTCGGCGGCCGCTCGGTCGAGCTGCGGCATCTGGGTCCTGGCCACACGGACCACGACCTGGTCGTACGGGTGCCCGACGCGGGCGTGTTGTTCGCCGGCGACCTGCTGGAGGAGGGCATGCCGCCGTCGTTCGGCGACGCCTGGCCGCAGGACTGGTGCACCGCGCTGGTACGGCTCGTCGAGATCGCGCCGCCGGTCGTCGTGCCGGGGCATGGTGACCTCGTCGGACCCGACTTCGCCCATCGACGCAGGCAGGAACTGATGGGGCTGCTGGACCTGTTCACCCAGGTGGAGGAGGGCCGGATGACGCGGGCAGAGGTGGTGGCGCGGTCCCCGTACCCGCAGGACCACACGCTCGCCGCGCTCTACCGGTTCTCCGTGACCCGGCGGGCCTGACCTCGTCCACGATGGTGCCGGCCCCGCTGTGAGCACGTCGCCCGGCTGCCGGAATGCCGGCGGCCGGGCGACGGGTCGGATCTGCGGTGAGCCGTGTCAGTCTTCGGGGCTGTCGCTCTCGGCGGCGAACTGGACGCCGGCCAACGCGTTGGCGGTGGGTGGGAGAGCGGGACCGGACGTGGCCGGCTGTCCGGTGCCACCGGCGAGGCCGAACATCTCCAGCGCCGGTTCGACCCCGTCGAGCTTCACGGGGATCACATTGTTCTCGTGGAACTGCTCTCGGTTCAGTCGCCATCTGTCGCTGACGATCCGGCGGCCCCGGACCTGGTTGTGCTGGATTCCGTCATGAACGAAACCGAACTTCCGGCACACGCCCTGTGACGGTTGGTTGTCGCGCATGACCACGGTCAGCGCATGTTCGGCCTGCAGCCCCTCGAACGCGAGGTGCATGGCGGCGGCGCGGGCGTGGCCGCCGATGCCCTGGCCCTGAAACCGACGTCCGAGCCATGAGGTGAGAACTACCTCACGGTTGACCGCGAAGTCCCGGCCACCAATGCTCTGGGAGCCGACCACCCGACCCTCGTGCACGACGGCGAGATAAAGGGTCCAGTCGTCGGGCTTCCAGGCTCCGAGCGCGGACCAGTGACGCTGCATGACACGGTGCGCGACCTGGCTGTCCTCGCCGTCGGTCCACCGCGAAAAGAATGGCATGTACTCCGGGTCGTGCACACCCTCCGCGCCGCAGCTGGCAAGCTCGTCCAGGTCTTCCAGTGAGGGCCAGCGCAATTCTATGAGCGAGGTCATTGCTCGCACGCCCGAGACAGACCAATTCATTAACATGAGTATCTCCGAAGGCTCGTGACGCTTCCCCGGGGCCGATGATCAACGGCCGGAATTAATTGATGACGAGCCTCAGTGGTTGAGATTTGCGTCAAACTGGAATGATATTTGTGGTGACCCGTCCTGTCCAGATTCGACAGTGTGATCTACATCACATATAACTGTTACTCATCCAGGTAATCGAATTGACAGGCCCCGAACAGGGATTCATGCCCGCGAATGTACGGAGGGTGTTCGTGGATCTTCTTCGCCGTTGGATCTCTACCCTCGGGAGGCTTGACTGAACCGTCGAGTTTCGTCTACTCTCGAAGAGTCAGTGGTGGTTGTTCCTGAATTTCGTCACTCATTCTGAATGAGAGCTGAAGGCCGGGACATGATGGACGCTGAGGAGGTTGACATGGAGCTGGAGACCAAGGACCTGAGCGAGGTTGTGACCATCACGCAGCGCACCTGATTCAAGCACTTCGGCGGGCGCGAGGAATCGCGTCCGCCGAAGTGTGCCTGCACTTGTTTCCGCAATTCAGCAGTTCCGCCGCGGTGAATTGTCCCGCGTTCCCCGACCTGACCGCCAGCGCCGACGATACGGCTCCCGTGACGGTCGGGTCGGCCGGTCAGTAGGGGCCGTCCGGACCGAGATCGCTCGACCCGGAGTTGTCACCAGATCAGGACACCTCGTGGTAGAGCTCGTCCGCGGCCTGCCAGAGCGCGGGGAACAGGGCCATCTCGGACCTCGTCTCCATGACCGAGATGGGTCGTCCGCCGAGGCTGGTCGGAAGGCTGCTGCCCGCCTGTGAATCCTGCTTCGTCAGGCCGGGGTGGCCACCGAGCTGGGACCACACGAGCCGCAGATGGCTCTGCTTCCAGGCGAGCACGCTCGCGTCAAGCCTGAGCATCGATTCACGCAGCGCCGCCATGGTGTGCACCACGCCGGACGGGTCCTTTTCGGCGGCCGGCGTCGAATCGTTCTGCATCTCCAGCAGCGCCCGGAGTGACACCTGTTCCCGGCGCATCGCCTCCTCGAAAACCTTCCACACGTACTTGGCGACGCGACGCAGGTTCCGGTGTCCGGGGGAGTCGAGGCCGGTGGCGTCCGGTGGCAATTCGTTGCGCATGGTCAACAGGCTGTGCTGCGGCAGGAAGTCCTTCAACGACTCGACCGCCCGGACCGAGATCTCGTTCAGCGAGGTGCAGCGGTCCATCAGCCGCAGCGCCGCCACGTACCGACCGTTCTCCAGGTGCTCCACCGACCGCCGCAACTCGTAGTGAATCTGCGCCCAGGAGTACTCGGTAATGAGATGCACCACCTGGAAGAAGCGATGGTCGGGGTGCCGTGTCTCATCGTCGGGAATGAGTGCGGAAAGAGCCGCCGTTAAACGGAGCTCTTCCTCGTACGGGCTTCCTCTGTCGTATTCGTAGACGAGCTGCGTGTTCTTTTCACCCGGGTTAAGCGTACGGCTCATCAGGTTATGGTCTTTCTCAAGTAATCTACAAGGTAACGCTCGGTGAGGAACGGGCCGTTATTGGAACCGGATTCTGCTGTCAGGAATGCCGGCTTACCACCATAGCAGGCGATCCTCACGAAGTATATGGTAACGAGTTCGACAACCGACCTCTCGGAACGTGACGCCACGTGCCGGTTCCGAGCCGCGGATACTGACCGACGGTAGCGCGGTCACTGTTGTGACGCGGTTGGTTAGTGCATCTTCCAGAACCCTTACCGAACGCTGTTGAAAACATCAATGAAATCTGGATAATGCACGTGCGAAACGGGCCCGGGACGCGGCCTTCACGGCCACACCTCCCGGTGCCCGCGCCTCATTCGGGTTTCTGGCGGCGCCTCGTACGGGCAGGTGGATCGCCAGGCGGTCAGGACGACTGGACCTCGTCGAAAAGGGCGAGGGCTTCGGTGGGGTCAGGGCTCACCAGACGTTCCAGACCGACCGCCGTGATCTTCGCCCACCTGCTGGCCCGTGCCCACATCCGCTCCTCGAAGGCGCGGACGGCCACGTCCAGGTCCTCAGCCCCGGGGGCGGCGGCGATGGACTCGGCGAGTTCGGCACCTTCCAGCATCGCGAGGTTCGCGCCCGCTCCCAGCGGAGGCATCAGGTGGGCGGCGTCGCCCATCAGCGTCACGCCGGCGACGTGGGCCCAGGTGTGGGACACGGGCAGCACGTACAGGGGGCGGTGGACGAACGCGGTTCCGTGGCGGAGGAGGTCGAGGACGGGAGCGGCCCAGCCGTCGAACAGCGCCAGCAGGCCCGATCGCACGGCCTCGGCATCGGCCAGGTCCAGCCCCGCGCGCCGGTCCAGGCCCAGATGTCGGTCCAGGTCCGTGTGCCAGTCCAGTGGTGCGCGGAACTGCGCGTACACCTTGACGTGGCCACCACTGTTGCGCTGGGCGACGAGAGCGCGGTTCACGCCGTACACGGCCAGGGAGCCGTCGCCGATCAGCCGGGCGAGGTCGGGGTGGCGGGCGTCGACGTCGTCCAGGGAGGTCTCGACCGAGGTGATGCCGGTGTAGTGCGGCGTCGCGGGCGAGACCGCCGGGCGGACCCGGGACCAGGCGCCGTCCGCGCCGACCACGAGGTCGAACGTCTCCTGCCGCCCGTCTGCGAAATGGACCAGCACGCCGTCCCTGGTCGCCGGCACGACCTCCGTCACGCCCCGCCCCCACTGAACGTCCAGCGGCCCGAGCAGCAGGTCGCGGAGTTGTCTGCGGTCGATCTCGGGATGGGCCCGATCCTCCGGACGGTGTTGCCAGTCGCGGAGGACCGTCCCGTCCGGGTCCAGGATGCGCAGGGCCTGCCCCTCGGGGCGGGACAGCGACTGAAACTCCGCCAGCAGTCCCGCCTTCCCCAGCGCGAGCTGACCCAGGTTTTCGTGCAGGTCCAGCGTGCCACCCGGAGGACGGGCGTCGGGGCCGGAATCGCGTTCGAGGACGGTGACGGTGACGGGGTGATCATGCCGGTGCAGGACGCGGGCGCAGGTAAGTCCGGCGGGGCCGCCACCGACCACGGCGATACGGTGTCTCATGTCGAGACACTGTAGCGCACAGCCAGGTACAGAGGCGGACATCAGGGTCGGGGTCGAGTCGACGCAGGTACCGACCGAAGGGCAACCACAAAGAAGTATTTGCAAATAAGTCTTTGCTGTTTTAGATTCGTGCCATGGACGACAACCCGCACGGCGAAGGTCGTGACCGCGAGCAGATCCGCCTCGACGCGCGGAACCTGCGCGGGATCGCGCATCCCGTCCGCGTACGGATGCTGACCTTGCTGCGCACCGACGGTCCCGCCACCGCCACCACGCTGGCCCAGCGGCTCGGACTCAACACCGGCGCCACCAGTTACCACCTACGGCAGCTCGCCGAGCACGGCTTCATCGAGGACGACCCCGATCGCGGGTCCCGCCGGGAGCGGTGGTGGAAGGCCGCACACCGCAACACCGTCCTCACCGACGACCTGCTCGGCGATGACAGCGGCCTCGGTGAGGCGTTCCTGCGGTCCGTCGCCCAGGTGCAGGCCGACGGCATGCTCCGGGCGGTCGACGAACTGCCGACGCTGCCGGATGCCTGGCGCGCCGCGCAGGAGTTCAGCGACTACCGCCTCACCCTCACCCCGGCGCAGGCGAGCGCCCTGGCCCGGGAGATCCACGCGGTACTGGGTCGGCACAACACCGGCGACGCCGTAGCCGAGGACTCCGCCCCGGTCACGTTCCAGTTCCAGCTGTTCCCGAATCTCGGCGACGCGGCTCCCCGCGCGGACGCCCGGTCACGCGACGACGAGACGACCACGGAGGAACGATGACCGCCACCGACGCCCGCCCCCGGTCGCTGCGCGGCCTGGCCGGGGTACTCGGCGCGAACGCCGCCGCCTGGTCGGCCACCCGGCTGCTCTCGATCGCGCTGCCGTGGTTCGTGCTGTCCACCACCGGTAGCGCCACCAAGACCGGCCTGGTCGTGCTCTGTCAGATGGGGCCGTACGTGGTCTCGCAGGTACTGTCCGGGCCGCTGATCGACCGCATCGGACCGAAACGCATCAGCGTCGTCTGCGACGTGGCCGCCACCGTGGCGATGGCCGCCGCACCCGTACTCCACCTGACCGGGTCGCTGCCGCTGTGGGCGCTGCTCGCCCTGGTGGCCGTGGTCGGCGCCGCCGACGGGCCGTCCAACGCGGCGAAGGGCGTGTTCGTGCCGTCCGCCACCCGCGCCGCCCGGGTACCGCTGGAGCGCGGTAC
>JBAUUM010000207.1:0-2253 GCA_049582705.1 Actinocatenispora sp. | reverse complement strand
CAGCACGAGCACGCCGAGCCCGGCCGCGCCGAGCAGGCCCAGCACGGCCGCTCCCCGCAGTACCTCGTGGATCGCCGGCACGTCCGAGGCGGCGCTGCCCGACGTGCTGGCGACCTCGAGGACCGTCGCGGCGATCGCGACGCCGACGGCGGCCACGAGTACCAGCGAGGTCAGTACGATGCCGGACGCGATGGCGCTGCGCTCGGCCGGCACGTACGACTGGGTGGCCACGTTCGTCAGGGCCCAGCCGAGTCCGATCCCCACCCCGCAGACCGCGAACACCACCGTGTACAGCCACAGCGTCGCGATCCAGGTCAGGGCCAGCAACGCGACAGCGCTGACGACCATGCCGGCGGCCATCAGCGACTCCGCCCGCCAGTACCGGGTCAGCCGGCCCGACCAGTAGCTCGCCGCGCCGCTGCCGCCGGACAGGGCGATGAAAACGAGTCCCGCGTCCAGGGGTGACAGGCCGCGGCCCTGCTGAAGGTAGAGCGCGGAGAAGACCGCCACGGTGCAGTACACGACGTTGGACAGCGACCCGGCGGCGGTGACCACCACGAACGGCACGTTGCGAAAGAACCGCAGGTCGACCAGGGGCGCCGTGGCACGGTGCTCGATGGCCAGGAACGCCACCAGCAACGCGACCCCGGCCGCCAGTACCGCCACCATGGCGGGGGAGTGCCAGCCCCACGACTGGCCCTGGTCCACGGCCAGCATGATGCAGCCGAGGCCGGCGGCGACCGTGACCGCGCCGGGGACGTCCAACTTCCGCGAGGTCGACTCGTCGCGGGTCTCGGGCACGAACCGCAGTGTCAGTACGGCGGCGATCGCGCACAGCGGCACGTTGAGGAAGAACACCGCGCGCCAGCTCAGGTGCTCGGCGAACGCGCCGCCCACGAACGGGCCGAGCGCGGTGCCGATGGCGCTGAAGGCCAGCACCGTGCCGACCGCACGGGCCTGCCGGACGCCGGCGAAGGAGCTGGCCGCGACGGCGACCGCGACGGGGAAGATCATCGCTCCGCCGACGCCCTGGACGATGCGGGCGACGATCAGCCACAGGGAACCCTGCGCGAGGCCGCACGCGGCGGACACCACCGCGAAGCAGGCCAGTCCGATGAGGATGATCTTCCGGCGGCCGTGCAGGTCGGCGAGTCGGCCGCTGACCACCATCAGGGCGCCGAGGCTCAGCAGATAGCCGCTGACCACCCACTGCAGGTCGGTCGGGGTGGTGCCGAAGTCGTGCGCGATGACGGGCAGCATCAGGTTGAGCGCGAACCAGTCCATCTGGACGATCAGCATGGACAGCGACGCGGCGAGGATGAGGGCCCGTTCGGCGCGGGTGAACGCCGTGTGCTCGGAGGGCTGCGCCGCTCCACCGGCGGACGGGTCGGAGGTGCCGGCCCGCCGGTGCGCGGCGTCACCGGTGCCAGCACTGCCCTCCGGCATGACCGTGCTCCCCCCGATGGCCGGTCCGCGGACCCGTCCATGGTCGCCCGGAACGGGTCCGGACCGGTTCGGGTCGGCCGATACCCGCACGCAATTCACAGCTTGACACCGCCGTACTGCGGTGACCGGTTACTTTCGCGCCGTGGCCGTCATCGCGGCGAGCGTCTCGGTCATGTGCTTCTCCAACTGGGTCAGCCGGGTGGTCAGGATGTGGTCCACCTTGGTGGGATGCCGGGCGATCGCGTCCCGCAGCCCACTGGCACCCGGCCCGTGCTCGAACGTGTGCCGCACCAGGGTCCGGTCCGGCGATCCCGCCGGCGACAGCTCGTAGCGCCAGGTCGTACTCGGCTGCGCCGGGTCCTCGCCGACCACCCAGGCGAACGTGGTTGGCCGCTCCGCCGCGACGACCGTGCAGGTGACCTCGTTGACCTGGCCGTTCGCGAACCGGTTCCGGCCACGGAACCGCGCGCCGACGCGTGGACCGGGATCGTCGGTGTCCAGCCAGGCGGCGTGCTCACACTCCGGGCTCCACTCGCCGTGCCGGCTGACGTCGGTCAGCAGGTCCCACAGCACCGCGGGCGGTACCTCGACGGTGACCTCGATCGCCGCCCTGGCCCCGGTCACCCGGTCGTCTGTCGTCATTCCTTCGTCCTCCACGGAGAGAAGCGGATCTCGGTCGGTGCCGGTCCATTGTCACGCCACCGCTCACTGCGGTACGGGCCGCCGATGGGCCGGCCGTCCGGGTCGTCCCGCGTCCGTTCCGGTGCCGGGCAGGTCGTCACCGGCACGCCGCACACACCGGCGCCG
>JBAUUM010000206.1:0-7608 GCA_049582705.1 Actinocatenispora sp. | reverse complement strand
CCTCACACCGGGGCGGTCACGGCACCGGCGCGGGCCGGCGCCGTGCAAGTCCTGGTGTCAGAGGTACATGCCGGTGCGCTCGGTGCGGGGCCCGGACTTGTCCCCCTCGCCGAAGAACCGCTTGCCGCCGAAGTCGCCCTGCAGCCGGTCGTCCAACTCGTCCGCGAGCCGCGTCATCACCTGCAGCGCGAGCATCAGATGGGTGGGCTGGAAGTCCCGGCCGAACACCGGTACCGAGGCCCACACGGTGCTGTCCGTGCAGTACAGCCGGCCGATCGGCATCCTGCGGGTCAGCTGGGACAGCCGCTCGTAGAGACGCTCGTTCGGCTCGACCTCGGTCAGGATCGGCGAGTAGACGTCGATGAGCTGCGGGTTGTCGTGGATCCGCACGAAGACCATGGCGGAGCCGGCACGGACGCTGATCTCGCCGTCCTCGTCGGTCTGCAGGGCGCTCGGGTCCGTCTTGAGCAGCCCGGCGACCACCGTGCGGACCTGCTCCTCCAGCGGGATGCCGATCGCGGCGATCTCCCTGGGCTGCACCGCGACCACCGCGCCGGCCGCCACCGGTCGCGCGGAGGCGAGGGCGGGCACCACGTCGTCGCCGCTGACCGTGTAGGTCAGGAACGCGGGATGGGGCGTGCCGTAGACGTCACGCAGGGTCCGCGTGACGACCCGGGCCAGTTCGGGGGCGTCGTCCATGGTGACGCGGAGCCCGAATCTGCCGCCGGTGCCCTCCACCACTCCCGGAGGCGACCAGCCGAGAGCGACGAGGTCCCCGATGCCGACCCGATCAATTCGGTACTCTTCCGGCAGTCCTGCGTTACCAACCGCGTCGGCGTGCAGGGCCTCGTCCGGGAGTAGCCGGATCACCACGTCGTAGACGGCCTCGCCGGTCCCGGACGCGGTCGGATCGAGGGTCACGGTCAGACGGGCGCCGACCGGCATGGCCGGCAGGGCGTCCTCCAGCGCGGTGCGGAAGTCCGCCCACGCGGTGTCGACCTTGCCCCGAAGATCGTCGCGGTCGCCGTCGTTCAGCAGGCTCGTGCCCTGGTCATCCTGTGCGGCGGGGACCACGCCGCTGCTCGTGTCGGCCGGTTCAGGCTGCTCGTGCTGCTCACCCAACGTGCTGTCTCCTCCCCCGGAACAGCCCCACCCTATCCACTCCGTACCGGTGCCTCCCGCCGGTCGTCCGGCGGTCCGGAATGCGCGACGTGTACACCCCTCGACGCCGGGCCGGCCCGCCGGACGAGGGTCGCCGGAGACACGACGCGCGGCGGTCAGTCGTTCACCGGAGGCCAGGCCCGCGCCATGCTGGTGATGCGGGCGGCGGCGACGTCCGGGTCCGCGCCGGCGCCGACCGCGAGGCCCAGGAGGTAGGCGGTGAGGGGTGCCGCGGGACGTGCCACGTTGTGTGCCACCTCCTTGGTCAGGTCGAGGACCAGGTCCCGGTCGACGGGGGTGGCGAGGTCAAGCTCCCGCCGTACCCGCTCCGTCCAGTCACCGAGGGTGTCTCCCTGTCCGGTCATGCGGCTCCTTCTCGTGCTGTCGTTCTGTCGTGGAACTACCGGTCCCCGGGGGCCACGCCCTCGGCGAGCCAGCGCTCCGCCCGTGCGACGTCGTCCGCCGTATCGCAGTCGTACCAGGGTGGCGGCTGCCGGCCCGACGGTCGTACCGGCTCGGCCCGCAGACCGCCGAGCAGGGCACGGACCGCGACCCCCGTCGGGTCTCCCAACGTCGCCAGCCGATGCCGCACCACCGTCGACCGCCACACCCCGCAGAGCAGCTGTCGCCGGTCCCCGTCGACGAACACGGCGCCGTCACAGTCGGCCGGCGCGGTCGCCGCGGTCCGCCGTAGGGCGGTCACCGCCGCTGCGGTCAGGAACGGTTGATCCGCCGCGACGATCGCCACGAAGGGCGCGTCGTCGAGCAGGTCGAACCCGGCCGCGACGGCGGCGACCGGCCCTCCACCGGGCGGCTCCTCCCGGGTGACGAGCACCCCGGCGGGAACCTGACGCGGTGGGCCGACCACGACACGGGGCGCCGTGTCGGCGAGCGCGTCGAGAACCCTGAGCAGCATCTGACGTCCGCCAACGGGCAGTACCGGCTTGTCGGAGTCACCCATCCGCCTGCCCCGGCCACCGGCGAGCACGATCGCGGCACACACCGGCACGGGTCGCATGCCCCGAGGCTACGACAGGCCGGGCCCGACGCGCGGGGCCCGGGAGCGGGGCCCGGCGATCGGGTCCGTCGGCGCCCTGCGGTCGGGGGACTGGGATCGTTGCTCGCGGCGCGCCCCGGGCCGATCGGCGTAGCCTCGGGCTTGTGGGCAGGGTGACGGACCGGCGGCCGACAGTGCGGATCGCGAGCGGCAGGACTTCCCGACGAACGGACACGCTGGTGGTCGAGGAACCACTGGAGATCCGGGTGAACGGGAAGCCGCTGGCGGTGACCATGCGGACGCCCGGTGACGACGTCGACCTCGCCGTCGGCTTCCTGTGCACAGAGGGCGTCGCCACGACCGCGGAGGACATCGTCGCCGCCCGGCACTGCGCGGGGACGGACGGCCAGCCGAACACCTACAACGTGCTGGACGTGACGCTCGCACCGCACGTGCCGCCGCCGGACGTCGACCCGACGCGCAACTTCTACACCACCAGTTCGTGCGGCATGTGCGGCAAGGCCAGCATCGACGCGGTCCGGCTGCGTAGCAGGTATCCGCTGACCGACGACCGGGTGGTGGTCGATCTGGAGCTGTTGACCGCGCTGCCCGACCGGCTCCGAGGTGCCCAGCGGATCTTCGAACGGACCGGTGGACTGCACGCCGCCGGCCTCTTCACGCCCACCGGTGAGGCGATCTCGGTGCGCGAGGACGTCGGACGGCACAACGCCGTGGACAAGGTCATCGGCTGGGCGGTGCGCGGTGGCCGGCTCCCGTTGACCGGCCATGTGCTGATGGTCAGCGGCCGCGCCAGCTTCGAACTGGTGCAGAAGGCGTCGATGGCCGGCATCCCCATGCTGGCGGCCGTCTCGGCGCCCAGCACGCTCGCCGTGGACCTCGCGGACGAGGTGGGCATGACGCTGGTCGGCTTCCTGCGCGACGACCGGATGAACGTGTACACCGGGGCGTCGCGGATCAGTGCGCCCCTCCCGCGGGCCTGACCGGCTCATCCGTCGACCGGACCGGCGGCGGGCCGCTCCGAGGTCGCCGGCGCCGGCGAGGACCGGCCACGGGACGGTGTGGTCCGTGGTGTCCACGCCGTCGGCGGCACGCCGGCGGCCATCACCTGGGCGAGCATCAGCGCCATCGGGTACGCGGGGTCGGCCTCCAGCGCCCTGCCGAGCGCGATGCCGCCGAAGGCCGTGTCACCCGCCTGCCAGCTGACGAAGCCGAGCAGCGCGGCCGGCGCGGGAACGTAGTCGGGGTGTACGCGCCGGACCACGTCCGTCCACAGTGCCCGGTGGCCGGCAAGGTCGGCGCCGTCGACCAGGGTCCAGGCCTCGTCACGGATCCTGGTGGAGGACAGCACGACGCCCAGCCACGCCACCTCGTCGTCGGAGAGCCGGGCCTGCGCGGTCTCCGGCCGGTCTGGATCGGACCGGTAACGCGTGACGGCCGCGCGGACGGCGGCCAGGCCCTCGGCGATCAGTTCGTCGACCGCGTCGTGGGGGCCGCCCGTCGACTCGATGAGCGCGACGCACCGGGCCTCCGCCCGGTCGGTCGCCTCGTCCATCGCGCGACGCTCCGCACCCCGGACCGGCGCCACGTGACCGGCCAGCGTCTCGCGGCTGGGCAGGGCGACGAGCCCGGCGACGGTCGCCTCGGCGGCGACCCGCCGCTGGCGTGCCCCGTACTGCGTGCCGGTCGCCGGGCAGCAGGTCGGATCGGCGCACTCGTAGGACCAGTAGCGATCGTCCTCGGCGCGGAGGCGGTCCAGCAGCGGCAGCCCCGCCGCCCGCAGGCTCTCGCCGAACCTGGTGCTGGCCGGACGCACCCGCTCGTCCGGCCCGAACCCGGCCAGGATGACACCGGTCAGCGACTGGGCGGACAGTACGGCGACGAGACGGTCCGGATCCGTCCACGGGCCGGGTCGGTCCGGAGCGTCGGAGGTCTCGCCGTCAGGGGGCTCGTGGCCCGCGGGGGCGGGCAGGTCGAGGCGCAGCGTGAAGACGACACTGTGGTCCCGCATGCCGACCGCGACCATGCTGTCGGTGGGGTGGAATCCCAGCAGGTAGGGAATCATCGCGAGCAGGTCACCGGGGTTGCCGATCGTGATGCGGGGCGGGCCGGTGGGGGCGGGTGAAGGGAACATGCCGCCAGCGTCCGGCCGGGTACCGGCACGAACCAGAAAGGCCATGGGCTGTGGACAAGTTGTCCACAGCCCGCGGCCGAAAAATACTGATCAACCCGGCAAATCATCCCGGATATCACGACGTGTCACCGCATCGGCTGCCGCCGACCGGCGCGCGTCATGCGGCGCGGGCCGGTTGTCATGCGGCGCGGGCCGGTCGTCGTGCGGCGCGGGCCGGTCGGCGCGGGTCGTGCGCCGCGGATCAGTACCGGAAGCGGGCGCCGTGCAGATCGATGCCGTCCTGCCACCGGGACCCGCCCTCGACGAGGTCGTAGGTCAGGGTCACGTGTTCGAGCGCCTGGTAGCCGGCCCGGTGGAAGGACCGGATCGCCTCCTCGTTACGGGTGGACGGCGTGATCGTCAGCTGCCGCAGCCGACGCCGACGCGCCTCGGCGGCCACCCGGTCCAGCAGCGCGTTGCCGACGCCGCCCCGCCGGTACCGCCGCGTCACCACGATCGGCTCGACCTCACCCTTCCGCCCCTGCAGGATCAGCCCCACGAAGCCGATCACGCCGTCCTCGGCATGGTCGGCCACCCACATGCCGGACAGCTCCAGCCGTGCGACGTACTGCTCGAATCCGGCACCGGGGTCGTTCCCGCCGATGCGCGGATCGTCGTACAGGCGTCGCTCCTCCTCGGTCAGCTCGGCCCACAGATCCCGGCACGCCCGGTGGTCCAGCGGACGGAACGGTCGGACCTTCGTCGCCGAAGCGATGTTCGTACCCGTCGCGGTCTCAGCCATACCTTCTGCATACTCTCCCGAACGCCGCGCCGCCTCTTTTCGCGGCCAGTCGGCGGCCCCAGGCACCCGTCCGGGCACGGAAATCGCTTACCGTGTCGTTGTGTGCGCTGCACGCACGGGATGTTCGGACCGCCAGTAGGCTGTCGGAGCGTGGACCTCGGCTACCTGCGCGCACACCCCGGCCATCTCGCCACCTTCCTGCACCACCAGCGGATCCGGACGACCCCGATCCCGGGCGGTTCCGTCTGTACGGCGGAGCGGCTGACCCTCGACGACGGCAACGACGTGTTCGTCAAGGGCCACCCGGATCCGCCGCCCGGCTTCTTCGAGGTCGAGGCCACCGGGCTGCGCTGGTTGCGTACCGACGCGGGCGCGCCGGTCCCCGAGGTGCTGGCCGTCTCCGGGTCCATGCTCGCGCTGGAGTGGATCACGGTTGCGGAGCCGACGCCCGCCGCCGCGGAGCGTTTCGGCAGGGAACTGGCCGCCACGCACCGGACCGGGGCGCCGGCGTTCGGTGCGGAGCGCGACGGCTTCCTCGGCACCCTGCCCCTGGCGAACACCACCGGTGAGCGGTGGCCGCGCTGGTTCGCCGAGCACCGGCTCCGCCCGTACCTGCGCCGGTCCGTCGACAACGGGGCGTTGACCGGCACGGATGCCGGGCACGTCGACGTACTGCTGGACCGGATCGAGTCACTCGCCGGCCCGGCGGAGCCACCGGCGCGTACGCACGGCGACCTGTGGCCGGGCAATCTCGTCTGGGCGGCCGACCGGGTGTGGCTGATCGACCCGGCCGCGCACGGTGGCCACCGGGAGACCGACCTCGCGATGCTGCACCTGTGGGGCGGCGCGCCACACCTGGACCGCATCGTCGCCGGGTACGACGAGGCGTGGCCGCTCGCCGACGGCTGGCGCGAACGGGTTCCACTGCACCAGTTGCACCTGCTGCTCGCGCACACCGCGATGTTCGGCGCCGCCTACCGCGACGACGTCCTCGCGGCGGCCCGCCAGTTCGGCTGACCGACAGCGGCGCCCGCACGGAAACCGCCGACACAACCACGAACAGTGACCGTTTCACGTGAATCATGGCGGAAAACGACGGGAGCCACGGTCAGTGGTCGGGTCGACACGTACGCTATGAGGGCGTACCGACGGCGCCAGGTCAGCCCGGTTGGGTGCGCAGGTACCGGGCGAAGTGCGGCACGGTGAACGCCACCGTGCCGCGCTCACCCGAATAGATCAGACCCTTCTTGATCAGCGCGTCTCGGGCCGGGGAGAGGCTCGACGGCCTGCGGTTGAGCGACTTCGCGATGTCCGCGGTGGGTACCGGTCCGTCCAGAGCGGACAGTTCGGCCATGCCCCGCATGTACTCCCGCTCCGCCGGTGTGGCACGGTCGTAGCGTGATCCGAAGAAGCCGACGGCCAGTTCCGACTCGGCCTCCGGCCCGGCCACCCGGACATCCGCCACGGTGACCGGCGTGTCCGGCGCGTGGTCCCAGGTCGCCTTGCCGTACGCCTGCACGAAGTACGGGTAGCCGCCGGACAGTTCGTACAGCTCGGCCAGCGCCGCCGGCTCGAAGGACACGTCCTCCCTGTCGGCCGGTGCGGTGAGCGCCAGGTCGGCGGCCTCCCGGTCCAGCCGGTCGATGCGGGTGTACCGGAACAGCCGTTCCGAGTACGACTTCGACGCCGACAGCACGGCCGGCACGTGCGGCAGTCCCGCACCCACCACGATGAGCGGCGCGCCGAGCTGGGACAGCTCATGGCAGGCGGCGCACAACGCGGACGCGTCCGCGGGCCCCACGTCCTGGAGTTCGTCGATGAACAGGGCGATCCCGGTGCCCACGTCGGTGGCGATGCCGGCCGCGTCGGTGAACAGTTCGACCAGGTCGATCTCGATGTCTCCGGAGTCGGCCCGGCCGGTGGCCGCGGGCACGTCGATGCCGGGCTGCCAGCGGTCCCGCAGCTTGGCGTTCGGCGGGTTCGACCGCAGCGCGAACGCCTTCAGCACACCCAGGAACTCGTCGACCCGGTCCGGCGCCCGGTGCCGGGACGCCAGTTCCCGTACCGCCATGTGCAGCGCGGCGGACAGCGGCCGGCGCAGTTCCTGGTCGGGTCGCGCCTCGATCTTGCCGGTACCCCACAGCCGGCCGATGGCCTGGCTGCGCAGCGCGTTGAGCAGCACGGTCTTGCCGACGCCACGCAGTCCGGTCAGCATCAGGCTGCGCTCCGGGCGGCCGCGGGCGATCCGTTCGAGTACCACGTCGAAGGCCGCGACCTCGCGGTCCCGACCGGCGAGCTCGGGGGGTCGCTGGCCCGCGCCGGGCGCGTACGGGTTCCGTACCGGGTCCACGTCTCGCACAGTATCGGCATGTCTAGCAAGATCCGTAGATTTGCCTAGACGCCGCTAGCGGCGTGTCGCAGCCGGCGGGCCCCGGGGCGGAGCCACCGGACCGTCAGGTCCGGGTCGGCAGCCAGGCCGGCCGCGGGGGCGGAGCCTCCGAATGGTCAGGTCCGGGT
>JBAUUM010000205.1:0-7222 GCA_049582705.1 Actinocatenispora sp. | reverse complement strand
TCGCCGCCCGCGGGTTCATCGATTGCGCCACCCCACCGGCCGCACCGGTACTCGCCGAGTGGCTGGCGGGCCGGGCCTTGCCCGACGGGCTGAAGGTCGACGCGGACCTGCGGTGGCTGATCCTGCGCCGCCTGGTCGTGCTCGGTGCCGCCGGCCCGGCGGACATCGACGCCGAGGCGGCCCGCGACGTGACCGCGCAGGGCGACGTGCATGCCGCCCAGTGCCGTGCCGCGGTGCCCGACCCGGCCGGCAAGGCCGCCACCTGGTCGGCGATGATGACCGACCGGTCGCTGACCAACCGGCGCATCGAGGCGCTCGGCCGCGGTTTCTGGCAGCCGGAGCAGCGTGCGCTGACCGCGCCGTACGTGTCCCGGTTCTTCGCCGAGATCGTGCCGGCCTGCGCCGACCGGAGCACCGAGATGACCTCGCTGCTGGCCACGGTGGCGTACCCGAGGTTCGACGTCGACCCCGGCACGCTGGAGGCAGCGGCGGCGCTGTTGGACCGCGCCGGCCTGCCCGCGGCGCTGCACCGGGCCGTCGCGACGCACCGCGACGAGCTGCGGGTGGCACTGGCGGCCCGGGACCGGGCGGCCGACCCGTCCTGACCGGTGGTCACCGCCCGACGGGCTCGTTCCCGCCCCCGCGGAGGACTACCGTGCGGTCATCGGACATGGCGGCAGGGAGGCTCGATGATCTTCGACCGGGCGGAGACCATGTCCGTCGACGAGCGGACGGCGCTGCAGCGGCGACGGCTGCGCGGCCTGGTGGACCGGTTGCTCGCCGCGGACGGCGTGCAGGCGACCCGGCTGCGCGCCGCCGGCGTACGGTCCGGCGCCGAGGTGGACCTGCCCGACCTGCCCCGGCTGCCCACCGTGGCCAAGAAGGACCTGTGGGAGCACTACCCGTTCGGGATGCTCGCCGTGCGCCGGTCCGAACTGGTCGGCGTGCACGGTTCGTCCGGCACGTCCGGCCGGCCCACGATCGTCGGCTACACGGAGGCCGACCTGCGGCTGTGGGGTCATGTGATGGCCCGGTGCCTGGCCGGTGCCGGCGCCACCCGTGACTCGCTCATCCACAACGCCTACGGGTACGGCCTGTTCACCGGCGGCCTCGGCATCCACCACGGCGCGCGGGCGCTCGGCGCGACGGTGGTACCGATCTCCGGCGGCATGACGCAGCGGCAGATCCGGCTCATCCTCGACCTGGCGCCCGACGTACTCACCTGCACGCCGTCCTACGCCGTCTACCTCGGTGAGGCGTTCGCCGCCGCCGGCATCGGCCCGGACGAGATCAGCCTGCGGGTCGGTGTGCACGGCGCCGAACCGTGGACCGACCCGATGCGCGACAAGGTGCAGGACCTGCTCGGCCTGCGCGCCCTGGACATCTACGGCCTGTCGGAGGTGATCGGCCCCGGGGTGGCCTGCGAGACCACCGGGTCGGACGGCTGGCTGCACGTGCAGGACGACCACTTCTACGTGGAGGCGCTCGACCCGACCACCGGCGACCCCGTGCCCGACGGGCAACTCGGCGAACTGGTCTTCACCACCTTCACCAAGGAGGCGCTGCCGCTGCTGCGGTACCGCACCGGCGACCTGGCCCGGCTCGACCACCGGCCCAGCCGCGACGGGCGCACCAGTACCCGGATGAGCCGGATCGTGGGCCGGCGCGACGACATGCTCGTGGTGCGCGGGGTCAACGTGTACCCGAGCGAGGTCGAGGCGGTACTGCTGGCCGACGCCGCGGTGACCGCCCAGTACCTGCTGGTGCTCGACGTCCGCTCCGCGCAGACCAGCCTGGTGGTCTGCGCGGAGACGACCGCCCCCGACCCGGCTCCGGTCGCCGACCGGCTCTCCGCCGCGCTGCGCGAACGGCTCGGACTGCGCTGCGAGGTACGCCTGACGGCCGCCGGCAGCCTGCCCCGTACCGAGGTCGGCAAGGCGGTCCGGCTGCTGCGGTGGGAGACCGGCGAGCCGCCGGTACCCGGCCTGGCCTAGACCGGACCGCCCGCCGCCGTCAGGCGGGCCGCGCGGCCGGTTCCGGTACCGTGGCCGGGATCGGCGCCCGCGCGCGGAGCAGGATCAACACCAGGACCCCGCCCACGACGTTGCCGGCGCCCTGCGTCGCGATGACCGGGACGATGCCGAGCCTGTCGCCGAGCAGACCCGCCCCGACGGTGCCCAGCAGCGCGCCCAGGCCCATCACCGAGCCGAGCGCGCCGAACACCCGGCCACGGTGCGAGTCCTCCGTCGAGGTCTGCAGGAGCGTGGTACACCCGGCGACCAGGCAGGCGCCGGGCAGCCCGACCAGCGCGATGACCACGCCCGCGGGCCACACCGCGACCAGCACCAGCGGGTACAGGAAGAGCACCAGGTCCAGGGCGCCGAACAGCACCGCGCCGACGCCGAACATCAGCTCCGGGCGGATCCGGTTGCCGAGCCCGGCCGCGACCAGTCCGCCGGCGATGCCGCCGGCCGCCTGCACCGACAGGATCGTGCCGTACGCCCGGCCGTCGCCGTGCAGTACGTCGCTCACCCAGGGCGCCATCAGGGTGCTCATCACCCCCTCACCGACGGACGTGATGCCGAGGTAGAGCAGCACCGCGCGGACCGTCCGGTTGCGCACCGCGGTACGCAGGCCGTCCACCCAGCCGCGCAGCGCCGGCACCGGATCCGGTTCCGGGGTGGTCACCGCCGCCGCGCCCCGTGCGCGGATCAGCCCCAGCAGCGCGGCGGCGAGCAGGAAGCTCCCCACGTCCAGCACAGTCACCGCCGTCAGCCCGCCCACCCCGGCGGCGACACCGCCGAGGGCCGCGCCGACGAGCCGGGCGACGTCGCGGTTCTGCCCGTTCAGCGCGTTGGCGGAGACCAGGTTCTCCTCGTCGACGAGGCTGGGCAGGATCGCCGCCTCGGCGGGGGCGAAGAACTGCTCGACGCACGCGGCGAAGACGGTGACCAGGTACACGATCCAGATCTGGCCGGCGTGGTGGACCAGCAGCAGGGGCAGCAGCCCGACGGCCAGCAGCAGGTTGGCGACGATCATGGTGCCGCGCCGGCTCCACCGGTCCACGAACGTGCCCGCGACGGTGCCGAGCAGCAGCTGCGGCAGCGTGGACGCGAGTACCACCACGCCACTGGCGAGGGTGGAACCGGTGATCCGGTACGTGTAGTACGCGAGCCCGATCCGCAGGATCCAGTCGCCGGTGAGGGAGATGAGCCCGGCGGACAGCAGCAGCCGAAAGTCACGGTGCGCGAGCACCCGCCAGAGCGCGCGCATCTCAGCCGCCGCTCGAGGTCGGCGGGAGCGGCGTGATGATCTGGCACAGCGAGACGGGGACGGCGTCCGCCGGCCGGGCGGCGGGCTCGCCGACCGGGCGACGCAGCGCCAGCGGCCGGATCAGGTCGCCGAGCTTCTCGTTGAGTTCGCGCAGCTCGTCGTACGTCAGGTACAGCGTGCTGCTGCCGGCGCCGGTGACGTCCTGCCACCGCGGCTCCCAGTCGGCGCGGCGGGCGTGCCAGTCGACGAGGTTGGCGAGCGCGCGCTCGGCGACGAGCTCGTGCAGCACGCTGGTGGCGCCGGCCAGTTCCGGGTTCTCCTGCACGCTGCCGGTGCTGAACGAGGTCGAGGTGGTCTGCCAGGGCCGTTCCCGGCTGTCACCCGGCTCGGCGGGCTCGACGAACCCGTACTTGGCGAGCTGGCGCAGGTGGTGCGAGGCGAGGGCCTGGCTGATGTCGACCTGCCGCGCCGCCTCGGCGGCGGTGATCGGACCGTCGCGGCCGACCAGGAGGTAAAGGGCGAGCCGTGTCGGGTGGGCGAGGGCGCGGATGGCGAGCGGGTCGTCGAAGAGCCGCGGCCGGGTCCGCCCCGAAGATTCCAAGGACATGCTTGGAATGATGCGGCCCGCTCCGGCAAGATGTCAAGCAAGTACTTGGGATCTGTCCGAGGCGACCGCCGTCGGTGACCCCTGGATACCCGGATCGGCCAGGTCCCGGCCGCATAGGATGCGCGGATGCGGGAGACTCGCCGGCGGCGCATCGGGCTCATGGGCGGCACCTTCGATCCCATCCACCACGGCCATCTCGTCGCGGCCAGCGAGGTGCAGGACCAGTTCGACCTCGACGAGGTCGTCTTCGTGCCCACCGGGCAGCCGTGGCAGAAGGGCCACACCTACGTCAGCCCCGCGGAGGACCGCTACCTGATGACGGTGGTCGCCACCGCGTCCAACCCGCGGTTCATGGTCAGTCGGGTCGACATCGACCGGTCCGGCCCCACGTACACCATCGACACGCTGCAGGACCTGCACGCCACGTACGGCACGGACGTCGAGCTGTACTTCATCACCGGCGCCGACGCGCTCGCCGCGATCCTGTCCTGGAAGGACGCGCCGCGGTTGTTCGAACTCGCCCACTTCGTCGGGGTCACCCGTCCCGGGTACGAACTGTCCGACGCGCACCTGCCGCGCGACACCGTGCAACTGGTCGAGGTGCCCGCCATGTCGATCTCGTCCAGCGCCTGCCGGGACCGCGTCGCCGCAGGTAAACCGGTGTGGTACCTGGTGCCCGACGGAGTGGTGCAGTACATCGCGAAGCGCCGTCTCTACCGCGACGGCCCGTCCGTGCCGCCCCGGTGACGCGGGGCGAGGGTCGGTACCGTCCGTGCCGGTGTGAGAACCTGGGAACTGAAGACGCCCACCGGAAGGTAACCCGTGCCCGCCACCGAACACGCCCGTGAACTCGCCCTCGCCGCCGCCCTGGCCGCCGCCGACAAGAAGGCGGAGAACATCGTCCTACTGGATGTGAGTGACCAGCTGGTCATCACCGACGTGTTCCTGGTGGCGTCCGCGCCCAACGAGCGGCAGGTCCGGGCGATCGTCGACGCGGTGGAGGAGCGGCTGCTCGCCGACTCGGAGAAGCCGATCCGGCGTGAGGGCCACCGCGACGGACGGTGGGTGCTGCTCGACTACGCCGACGTGGTCGTGCACGTGCAGCACAGCGAGGAGCGGTCCTTCTACGAGCTGGAGCGGCTCTGGCGGGACTGCCCGGTCATCCCGTTCACCGACCCGGCCGAGGCCGCCGGCTCGGCGGAGGCGGGCGGAGAACGAGGGTGACCCGGCTGCTGCTCTGCCGGCACGGTCAGACCCTCTGGAACGCCGCCAACCGCATCCAGGGGCAGCACGACATCGACCTCGACGATCTCGGTCGGGCACAGGCCGAGCAGGCCGCTACGCTGCTCGCCGACGAACGCCCCGACGCCCTGGTCGCCAGCGACCTGCGACGTGCCTGGGACACCGCCGCGGCGATCGGCGCCGCCACGGGCCTGTCGGCGCGCGCCGACCCCCGGCTGCGGGAGATCGCCTACGGCGACTGGGAGGGCCTGACCGGCGACGAGGTCGAGGCGCGCTATCCGGAGGAGTACCTGCGCTGGAAGTCCGGCCAGCAGGTTCGCGTCAGCGGTGTCGAGGACCTCAACCAGGTTGTGAAGCGGATGGTCGAGGGGCTGTCCGCCGCCGCTGACCTGGCGCCGGACGGCACGGTGGTCGTGGTCGGTCACGGCGGCTCCGCCAAGCGCGGCTGCGCCGGGTTGTTGGGCTGGTCGGAGGACATGGTGCGGACCATCCGGGGCATGTCCAACTGCCACTGGATGGACCTGCGTCGTGGTCGGACCGGCTGGCGGATGTACGGCTACAACCTGGGCGGTCGGTAGGCCGGCCGCCCCGCTGATGGGCGCTCACTACCCTGCGCCCCGGCGCGGTGACGTCGCGGCCCGGAGCCGTCCGGCGGGAACCGTCGGCTGCCCCGCTGCGTCGTAGGGGGTATGACTGCCACACGCGAACACATGCCCATGACCGTTCTCCGCGCGGCCGGGGGCGTCTTTCTCGCGGCAGCCCTGAGCGTGGGTGTCCTGTCCGGATGCAAGGCGTCGGGCGGGTCCGACGACGCGGCCGGATCGCCGTCGCCCTCCACGACGAGTTCCGGCCCGGCCAAGGCAGGTCCCGCCGCGCCCTCCCAGAGCGCGTCGTCGTCGGGCTCCGCCATCGCACCGGGCGAGCCGGCCCCACCCGCCGGCGACCTGGACAGCCATCGCGGAACGGTGACGAAGGGTACTGAACCGGGCTGCATGATCCTGCGTAGCTCCGACGGCGAGTACGAACTGGTCGGCGCGAACGCCAAGGCGAAGCAGGCGCTGCGCCCCGACGCCAAGGTCGTGGTCCGGGGCTACCAGGAGAAGAACATGATGAGCCACTGCATGCAGGGCAAGCTGTTCAAGGTGGTCTCCGTGAAGTCCGCCAGCTGACCCACCCGCCCATCCGCACCCCCGGCGGTCCGGCCGTTGCCGGCTCCGGGGGTGCCGTGTGCCCGGGTGTTCGTGTCCCGGGTGTTCGTGTCCCGGGCACCCGATCGGTGGTTCCTAGCACACTTCAGGTCCTGATGCCGGGTTGTCCACACCCCACCCGGTTGTCCACAGACTGTGGCTCGACGTACTCGGTGAGCTATTTCGCCGACCTACTGTCGCCGCGTGTTTCTCTCCCGCCGTGATCGGTCCCTCGCCGGTGTCGCAGTACGCCGGCTCCACAGCATGCTTCCCACCGGTTCCGCGTCCTGGTCGACGGCGCGCGCCGGGCGGGCCCCCGAGCGGTCTGCCGCGCCCGGTGTCGTGGACCCTCCGGGCGGCGCAGATTCGCCGCGCGTGGTGGATCCTCCGGGTGTCGTGGATCCTCCGGATGTCGCGGATCCTCCCGGGACCGACGGGAGCGACGAGGCCGACCTGGAACGGTGGGTGGCCAGCCTGCGGGCGCTCGACACCGGGCCGCGCGAGGGTGATCCGTGGACGGTCGGCCAGCGCTCCGTCGACCTGCGCCCCGCGGGCTCGGCGACGGCCGCGCCGGCCGCCTTCGTGGCGCGGCCCACCTCACCGGAGCATCGACCTGATCCGCCCGTGACCGATCCGCCCGTGACCGATCCGCCCGTGACCGATCCGCCCGTGACCGATCCGCCCGACCCGTCCGTGACCGACCCGCCCGTGACCGACCCGCCCGACCCGTCCGTGACCGACCCAGCTGTGATCAGTTCGGCTGTCGGTGGTCCCGTCGGTGGTCCTGTCGGCGGTGCGGACGGCGGGGGCTGGCGGGCCAGGACGGCTCGGCTGCTCGGCATCCGGCATGCCCTGCTGGACCCGGGCCGGCGTGGGCTGCGCGCGCTGGCCGTGGTCGCGCTGGTCGCCCTGG
>JBAUUM010000204.1:0-14954 GCA_049582705.1 Actinocatenispora sp. | reverse complement strand
GGTTCGGGCTGGCCGGTGTACGCGGCCGTCGTGCGGTCCGCGGCGCCGCGGGCCTCGGCCGGGTCGGTGCCGCCCGCGACGTGCGCGTCGTACCACCGTTCCCCGCTCAGCGTGATGAACTGCCGGCCCTCGTCGCTGGCCACCCACGCCGCGCCCTCCGCCTGGCTCAGGCTGTCCCCGGTGGCGAGGTGCGTGACGAGGCCGTTGAGGCCGAGGTCCCAGCCGACGCCGACGGCGCCCGGCCCGTACTGGTCCCAGTGGTCGTCGACGGGCACGGTGTGTTCCAGTTCGAAGCGGGTGGTGCCGTCCGGCTCGGCCGACAACCGCAGCTCGATGCGGCCGACGCTGTCGCCGGACTCCCACGTCGCGCTGAAGCCCTTCGGCGGATCGCACCGTTCGATCGTGCCGCCCGCGTTGCCCTCGATCTGGAACCGCCCACCGACCCGCAGGTCGCCGGAGACGGGCAGGAACCACCGCGCGATCCGTTCGGGTGTGGTGCAGGCGTCCCAGACGTCGTCGGGGGCGGCGGCGTAGGCGCGGGTGATGGTCACCGCGTGCGCCTCGCCGCCACCGAGGCTGGTCGCGGCGACCCGTCGGGTCGTCACGTTGAGCTGCTGGATAATGTCGATCATCGGTCCCCCTTGGTGCGGCTCACTGGTCGGTGTGTCGACCGCGGCGCTCGCGTCTTCCCCGGGCCAGTTCGGTGTCCAGTGCGGCCAGGTGCGGGGCCCAGAACCGCCGGAAGCGGTCGAGCCACTCGTCGACGTCGCGCAACGGTGCCGTGTCCACGGCGTAGAGCCGTCGGGTCCCCTCCGGTCGTACAGTCGCGAAACCGTTGTCGCGCAACACCTTGAGATGTTGCGACACAGCCGGTTGGGAGATTCCGAACTCCGCCCGGACGACCTCGCTGACGGCCCCGGAGGTCATCTCGCCGTTGGCGAGCACCTCCAGGATCCGTCGTCGTACCGGGTCGCCGAGCACATCGAACGCGTGCACGCCCCCACTGTAGGAACCGTGGCTTATATAAGTCAAGCCTTAGAAAGGGTGGCGTCCGGTGGAGCGGTGCCGCACGACCGTCCACCGTCCGGTCACGGCGTCCGGTCCAGGCGGGCGACACCGATCTTGGCGTCCGCCATGCCGTAGAAGACGTAGCGCGTACCGTCGACCTCCTCGATCGCGGTCGGAAACACCACGTTCGCCACGGTGCCCGAACGCTCGTCGTCGGTCTCCGGGGACAGCAGCGGGGTGGACGTACGGGCCAACACCCGGGCCGGGTCGGCCGGATCCAGCAGCATGGCCCCGGCGGCGTACCGCACCCGCTGCTCCGTGGGATCCCAGCCGGTGGGCTGGTCGCCGGTGACGCCGTGGTGGATCAGCAGCCAGCCCTCCGCCACCCGGATCGGCGCCGGGCCCGCACCGATCTTCAGCCCCTCGAACGGGTACTCGGACAGGGCCACGCACCGGTGGCCCACCGGACGGGCCAGCGCGCCCAGGTCGGCCCGCACCGCGTCGGCCGGCACGTACGAGATCCAGATCCCCGGCCGCTCGTCGGAGATCCCCGCGGGAAGGTGCACCGTCTCCCCCGCCCGGATCGAACCCAGGTCCCACATCGGGCGGTGCAGCATCGCGTAGCACGGCTCGCCGCCCGGGCCGGGCACCGGCTCGGGAAAGAGGACGGCGTCCTTGTTGGGGAACAGATTCAGGTCGGTGTCCAGGTCTGCCTCGTAGCCGAACTGCACGGGGCCCAGCCGGTGCCAGGACCGCAGGTCGGTGGAGACCGCCAGAGCCAACTTCGGGCCCAACGGCCCGTAGGCGACGTAGGTCATCACGTGCGTGCCGAGGCTCGGTACCCAGGTGACCCTCGGGTCCTCGACGCCCGCGTTGTCCGCTCCACGCTCCCAACCCCGGTCGGGGGCCAGTACGACGCCGCGGCGGGTCACCCCGACGGGTACGCCGTCCCGCAGCTCGACCTCGGCGAGGCCGACCCGGGAGACGTTGCCCTCGGCGACCAGTCTCGGCAGCAGGTGCAGCCGCCCGTCGGGAGTGTGTCCGCTGGCCGGATTGAGTACGCCCTCGGCCTCGAGTGGTTCGGAGGGCAGCGGGGCCATGACCACGCCGAGCCGGGTCAGGGTGTACGGGACGGTGGTGGAAGTGATCAACGGTTCAGCCTTTGCGTCGGTTCCTGTGGTGTGGGCGCGGCCTCGCGGCCGCCACGGGTCCGGCCGGTACGTCACCGGCCCGGATCCTGATCGGTGCGCGGAGGCCCGGTGGATGCCCGGACGATCAACCGCGCGGGTGGCATGTCGATGTCCGCGCTGCCGTTGCCGTCGATCAGGTCCAGCAGTGTGCGTGCGGCGCCCTGGCCCCAGTCGAACGGGTCGGTACGCACACTGGTCAGCGGCGGTTTGACGTGGGCGGCCAGTTCGGTGTCGTCGAAGCCGGTGACGGACAGCCCGCCCGGCACGTCGACGCCGCGTTCGCGGGCCACCGCGAGCCCGGCGATGGCCATCACGTCGTTGGCGAAGACGATCGCCGTCGGCGGAGTGTCCGCGTCGAGCAGTCGGCGGGTGGCGTCCGCACCGCTCGCCGGTGAGAAGTCCGACAGGACGCACTGCCCGGCGGGCAGGCCGGCCGCGCTCAACGCGTCCTGCCAGGCGAGGCGCCGGCCCGCGCCGTGCAGGAAGTGACTGGGCCCGGCCACGTGGGCGATCCGCCGGTGCCCCAGTTCGACCAGGTGGTCCACGGTGGCGGTGACGGCCGGTCGGTCGTTGACGAGCACCGCGGGAAAGGGGCTGGGCACGTCCGGCTGGCCGAGGGTGACGGCGGGCAGCCGCAACCGTTCGAGCAGGGCGATGCGCGGGTCCGCGGTGCGCAGGTCGAGCAGGAACAGCCCGTCCAGGCGACCGTCGGCGGCCAGCCGGCGGTAGCCGTCGTACTCCGCGCGTTGGTCCGGCACCACCTGGAGGACGAGCGCCTGACCGTGGTCGGTCAGGACACTTTCGACGCCGGCGATGAACGCCGGGAAGAACGGGTCCGCGCCGAGCAGCTCCGGCGGCCGGGCGATGACCAGTCCGACGGCGTACGCGCGCGACGTGGACAGTGCCCGGGCCCGGTGACTCGGCGCCCAGCCCAGGGCGCGCGCGGCGGCCAGGATCCGGTCCCGGGTCTCCGCGGACACGCCCCGGCGGCCGTTGAGCGCGAAGGACACCGCGCCCTTGGACACCCCGGCCGCGCGTGCCACGTCGGTGATGGTCGGGCGGCCTGGACGACGCACAGCTCACCTGCTCTCGGGGTGCTGGAACGACGGTGGACGGGATGCCGGCGCCGGTGCCGGTGTGGCTAGAACTGCGTCGTGCAGTACGGGTCCTGCCGGTGCGCGAGCAGTGCGTCGAACTCGGCGAGGGCGTCCGGGGACCGGGCGACGACGTGTCCGGCCCGGGCGAGGAGTCCCGCGCGAACTCCGCCCAGGTACAGCGAGCTGAGCGTCGACATGCTCATCGAGACGTCGGCGTGCGCCGGGTCGGTGGGTGTTCTGGTGACGGCGGCGTTGCCGTCGCGGACCCGCAGGTCGTAGGTGCCGGTGGCGATGTCCAGCGGGTCGGACACCGCGATGCGCGTCTGTCCGTCCACGTCGTAGTGGCGGTGCCGCAACGCCACCGCCGGGTCGAGCAGGCGCAGCCACACGCCGTCCTCGACCCGGGTGGTCCGGAAGTCCTGCCGGTCGAGCATCGCCCAGGGCAGCGGATCGCTGGCCGGCGCCTGCCGGTACCGCACGACGGTCACCAGGTCGATGGAGGCGAGGTGCCGCCACAGGCCGAGGTACGCGTCCCGGGACGCGGCGACGAGATCCACGATGTCCAGGGCGGTCGGCTCGCCGTCGCGCGCCACGAAGACGTAGCTGACGTAGCCGTCGACCTGTCCGGCAGGGTCGTAGTGCAGCGCGGCGCGAACCCGCGGGTCGGGCAGTGGCCTGTCCTCGGCCCAGATGCCGGCGATCTTCGACGGGTAGAACGCCTGGCGTCGGAGCGAACCGAAGGTCTGCGCGTGGAACCGGTCGAACACCTGCGGCGCCACGGTCGGCAGGGTCGCCGGGTCGGCGACCTCGACGTGACCGGCCGGGGTGTACTGCAGGGCGAACCGGCCGCCGGTGTGGACCTCGACGTGGCGGGTGAAGATTCCGGCGCCGAACCCGTACCGCCCGTAGATCGTGGCCTCGCTGGCCCGCAGCGCGGCGAGCGGCAGGCCGTTGCCGGCGGCGCGCCGCAGGTCGGCGGACATGATGCTGCGCAGCAGACCGCGGCGCCGGTGGGTGGCGCGCACCGTCACGTCGGCGATCAGGTGCGTGTCGAGTTCGGTGCCCGGTCCCACGTTCATCGCCTTGACGAAGGTCGCGTACGTGGCCACCGGGCGGGTGGCTGGCCACGCCCCGGGCATGCTGTGCGCGGCGTACGCGCCGGTGAGTTCCCGGCCCTCGGCCCGGAACGAGGCGGCCACCCGTCCCGCGTGGTCGGCCGTCGGGGCAGCCTGGTGGAAGGACAGCGCGGCGGCCTCCAGCCACGCCGCGGTGTCGTCGTCGGCCGCATCGGAGTCCGTCGTCGCGGCCGGGAACGACCGGATCGTGATGGCGTCGGGACCGTCCGGCGGGTGCGTCATCCTGGCCACCCCGTACCGGCGACGGGGCGGCGGGCGGACCGCGCGGCGGTCATCCCTTCACCGCGCCCACCACGCTGCCGACGAGGAACCGTTGCAGGAAGACGTAGGCGATCATCAGGGGCGCGGCCACGATGATGGTCGCGGCGGCGAGCAGGCTCCACTGGCTGGTGTGCGATCCCTGGAAGGCGAACAGGCCGAGGGTCAGGGGCGACTTCTCCTGGTCGGGCAGCAGGATGGTCGCCAGGATGATGTCGTTCCAGACACCGATGGCCTGGAAGACGAACACGGTGGCCAGCGCGGGTTTGATCAGCGGCGGCAGGATCCGCAGCACGAACCGCCAGTAGCCGACCCCGTCGAGCGCCGCGGCCTCGTCCATCTCCTTGGGGACCGACTTCACGTACCCGGTGATGAGCAGCGGGCCCACCCCGAGACCGGAGGCCATCATCAGGATGTAGCCGAGCGCCGTGTCGTACAGGTTGAGCCGCAGCACGAGCTGGAACTGGGTCATCAGCGCGTTGGGCAGGAAGAGCATGGCGACGAAGATTCCGTACCACAGCCGGGAGTAGCCGATGTAGCGGCGGGACACGGGGTACCCGACGATCAGGGAGACCAGCGTGCTCAGGGTGGCCGCGATCGCGGTGTACATGATGCTGTTGAGCAGGTACGCGCCGAAGTTGCCCTTCTGCCACGCGACGAGGAAGTTGCCGAAGTGCAGCGAACTGGTCAGGCCGGCGGGGTTGGCGAAGAACTCGGGGTTGCTCTTGAGCGCGGTGTTGACCAGGAAGCCGAGCGGGAACAGGTACAGCAGCATGATGAGCAGTACGAAGAAGTAGTTCGGTGCCCTGCGCAGGGCCATCGGCGGGCTCCACCGCCGGGTCGCCGGCGGGGTACGGGTCGGGGTCCGTCCGGTGTGTACGGTCGTCCCGGTGCTCACAGCTTCGCCTCCCGTCGGCGCAGGTAGGTCAGCACGACGAGGGTGATGACGCCGACGATGGCGAACTGGACCATCGAGATGGCGGCGGCGTAGCCCTGCGACTCGCTGCTGCCGCCGGCGGTTCCGCCGCCGAACGACTGGGTGAAGATCGCCAGCGACAACACCTGGGTCGCCGCGTTGTTGGGTCCGGTGAGCACGTAGATGAGCTGGTAGCTCTGCAGTGAGCCGACGAGGCAGAGCAGTACGTTCGCGGTGACCGACGGGGCGAGCAGCGGTACGGTGACCCGGCGCAGCCGCTGCCAGGCGCTCGCCCCGTCGATGCTGGCCGCCTCGTACAGTTCGTCGGGGATGGCCTGGATCCCGGCGATGAAGATGACGACCGCCAACCCGATCCCGGCCCAGACCTGCACCCCGATGACCAACGGCATCGCCATGCCGGGGTCGCCGAAGAACGCGGAGCTGCCACCGAACCAGGACCAGATCGACGCCGCCGGCCCGGCGGACGGGTTGAAGATCAGCGACCAGATCAGACCGACGACCGTCACCCCGAGCACGGTGGGCATGAACACGACGGCCCGGTAGAACGTGCGGCCCCGCAGCCTGCCGGTGAACAGTACGGCGATCAGCAGCGCCGCCACGTTCTGCAGGACGGTCACGGCGGCCGCGAAAACCAGCGTGTTCTGCAGGGCGTGCACGTTGTAGCCGAGTTTCGCGGCGGAGAAGAACCGCAGGTAGTTGTCCGCGCCGACCCAGTTCACCGGGAGGTAGGGAAGGCTGCGGACGTCGGTGAAGGAGATGCCGAGGACGGCGACGGCCGGTGCGATGGTGAAGACGAGGATGAAGGCCATACCGAGCCCGAAGGTGATCCGCATTCCGGTACGTCTGCGGAAAGGCATGAACGCGGCCATGTCGTGGGACTCCTGAATCTTCCGGGGGGCGCCGTGCCGTGGACGACGGTGTGGGACGGTCGGGTCAGAACGCCGCGGACCAGTCCTTCTGTGCCTGGGCGGCGGCCTGGCGCGGACCACCCCGGCCCAGCGGCGCCAGGTCCAGGTAGTCGAACGGGTAGGTGGCCTTGCTGCCTGCCTTGGGGTTGGTGACGAACACCGTGTCCCAGGCCGGCGAGAAGGTCTTCGTGTACTTGCCGATCGAGGTGAGGAACGGGCTGGCCGGGATGTCCGGTTCGGCGGACGCGAAGCCGGACAGGTGGACGAACTTCTGGTAGTTCCGGGGCTGGGTGAAGAAGTCCAGGTACGCCAGGGCCGCGGTCCTGTTACGGGCGTGCGACGGGACGGCGAGCGTCAGCTCGACCTTGCCACCGAGCAGCGCGTTGTCCGCGGCGTTGTCGGACGTCGGGATCGGGAAGTAGCCGAAGCCGAACTTCTTCCCCACCGCCGCGGCGATGGTCGGCGAACTCCAGGTGCCGTCCGGGACCATCGCGAACTGTCCCTTCGCGAACCCGGACGGGATCGCGCTGTACGGCACGCCGGAGAAGTTCTTCTGCGCGTAGCCGTACATGCTGGCGACCCGGTCGAGGACGCTGACCGGTTTGCTGTCGGTCAGGCGTGCCCTGCGGGTCCACAGGTCCCGGCTAAGGTCGTCCTTGTCCTTCGCGTCCGGGTACAGACCCTGCACGGCGGCGAGCATGGTGAGCCCCGCGGTGTCCTTGCCGCCGATGCCCAGTGGGCTGACGCCCTTGCCCTGCAGCGTGTGGCACAGGGTCTCGAACTGGCCCCAGGTCGTCGGGACGGACAGGTGGTACTTCGCGAACAGGTCCTTGTTGTAGTACGCGCCGGTGTAGTAGCTCGCGCCGGTCGGCACCACGTACTGCTTGCCCCGGTACTTCGTCTTCGCCAGCATCGACGGGGTGAGGCGCTTCATGAACGGCTGCTTGGTCAGGTCGAGGTAGACGCCGGCGTCCGCGGCGCGCGCGTCGTCGCCCTTGGACTCCTGGGGCGCGTACGAGGGCACCTGTTTGGGACCGGCGAGGGTGATGTCGACGTTGCCGGCCGCGAGTCGGGACGCGCTGGTGGCGGCCCAGTTGTCGTTCGGGATGGCGCTGAACCGGACGTCCACGTCCGGGTACTTCTTCATGAAGGCCGCGTTGACGGCGCGGAACCCCGCGTCGGAGGCGTCGGCGCTGGACACGATGAAGGTCAGGGTGCCGGAGGGCTTGCCACCGGTCGACCCGACGGCGTCGGTGCCGCTGCCGCAGGCGCCGGCGAGCAGAACCCCGCTCAGCAGCCCGGCCAGGCCGATGCCTCGTCGTAGTGATCGTGTTGCCATGGGAGGTCCTCCCGTTCGGTGACCGGAGTGGTGGTCAGTGTCCTGGTTCGATGCGGCAGACCTGCCCGGTCCGCGCGGATGCCTGGGCGGCGGTCATGAGAGTGGTGGTCCTGACCCCCACCTCGATGTCGGGTTGCGGGCGACGGCCGTCCCGCACGGCGGTCAGGAACTCGTCGATCATCAGTCCGTCGAGGTCCGCGCCGTAGGACAGCCAGACGGCCCCGTCCGGTCCGTGCCCGCCGACGTGTGCGGCGAACGGCGCGATCTCCACGGTTCCCTTCGTACCGACGACCTTCAGGGACAGTCCGCCCCAGGTCGGGGCCGTCCTCGGCTGGCTCCACGAGCAGTCGATGGTGGCGATGACGCCGCTGCCGTAGGTCGCGGTCACCAGGCCGCCGGTCTCCACCTCGACGCCGGTGTCGGCGTACAGGGTCCGGTTGGCGACCGCGTACACGGAGGTGGGCTGCTCGCCGAGCAGGCTGTCGATCAGGTCGGCGCAGTGCACGACGTGGTCGACGATCGATCCGCCACCGGACAGTGCCGGATCCACGAACCACGCCGCGTCGAGCGGGAGCATGCCGTTGTTGGTTCCGACGATGCCCAGTACGGTGCCCAGCTGACCGGCCTGGCACCGGGCCCTGAGCGACACGAACGACGGCGCGAAGCGCACCGGGAACGCGACCATCAGCTCCACGCCGGCGGCCGCGGTCGCCGCCCGCATCGCCTCCGCGTCGGCCACGCTGGTGGCCAGCGGCTTCTCGCAGAGGATGTGCGCTCCGGCCGGGGCGGCGAGTTCGACGAGTTCCCGGTGCCGGGCGTTCTCCGAACAGATCACCACCGCGTCCGGCCCCCACCGCAGCGCCTCCTGGTAGGTGTCCAGGTAGCGCACGCCGAGCGCGGCGGCCGGCCCCGGGCCACGGGTCGCCGGCTGCGTGGCCCCCGCACCGTCCGGGTCGGACGCGACCAGCTCGACGTCGGGACGACCGGCCAGGTACCGCAGGTAGCCGAGGGCGTGGCCGTGCGCGAAGGACAGCACGGCCACCTTGAGCTTCGCGGAACTCACCGGCCGACCTCCTGCGTCGCGAGCACGGCGGCGGCGTCGAAGTCGACCGGTTCACCGGTGTCGATGGAGCGGCGGGCCGCCTCGGCGAGGGCGACCGCGAGCACCCCGTCGTCCAGCGACACCCGCGGCGCCGGGCCACCCTGGAACGCCTGCGCCAGCTCACGGATCTCGGTGAGGTACGGGCTCTCCTCCGCGGTGGTACGGGGCAGGTAGGACGGCTCGCCCTCGGTCGCCGGCGGGAAGTTCTCCACCAGGGTGCGCGGGGTCCTGGAGTCGTACCGCAGGGTCGCCGCCTCCCCCGCGACGTCGAACGCGTTGGGGAACTCCATCCCCGGTGGGCCCCACGCGCCGTGCACGTGCGAGATGGCCCCGCTCTGGTGGACCAGGGTGACGTGCGCGGTCACCGCGCGGGGGATCCGCCCGTCCACGGTCGGCGGGTTCTGTACCGCGAACACCCGGGTGACCTCGCCGGCGATCCAGCGCGCCTGGTCGAGGTCGTGGATCATCAGGTCCGTCACGATGCCGCCGGACTCCGCGTCGTCGAAGAACCAGTCACTGGTGGGGCCGGATCCGCCGCGGCTGAAGCGCAGTACCGCGAGCTTCCCCGCCTGCCCCCGCCGGACCGCGGCGTGCAGGGCCGCGTACTCGGGGAAGTAGCGCACCACGTGCGCCGGGTACACCTGGACCTGCGCGCGCCTGGCCGCGGCGGCCACCGCCTGGGCGTCGGCGAGCGTGCGACCCAGCGGCTTCTCGCAGACCACGTGCTTGCCCGCCTCGATGGCGGCGACGGCGAGCGCGGCGTGGGTCGCCGTCGGCGTGCAGATGTCCACCACGTCGACGCCGGCGAACAGTTCCTCCAGCACCGCGACGACGGGCACACCGTACTGGGCGGCGAGTTCCTCCGCGCCCAGGAGCGAATGCACGCTCACCTTCGCACCGAGCGCGATCCAGTGCGGTACGTGCGAGCGGGAGATCCCTCCCGTGCCGACGACGCCGACCTTCAACTCTGACATCAGCGAGCCACCTGTTTTCCTTGTCGTCCCGTCGATCCGGGCTGTCGGGGGTGTCTGCGTACCGCGGGCCCGGCCGGCGGTACGGGGAACGGTCAGTTCGTGGTCACGACGGTGAAGCCGCCGGCCGCCAGCGGGGCGTCGACGCTGCCGTGGGCGCCCCTCGTGGTGGCGACCAGTCGTCCGTGGCCGTCGTAGCTGTGCGCGGTGACGGCACCGGTACCGAGCTGGACGCGCTGGTGCCGCGGTCGCGTGGCGAAGCTGCGCAGCAGCGCCTGCCCGCTGCCGCCGGCCCCGCCGAGCGTCACCCACTCGACCTCGGGTTGCAGCAGGACACCGTCGAGCCGGGCGGGTCGACCATCACCGACGTAGCTCGCCCGTACCGTCGTGGGACCGGCGGGGACCGGGCCGGCGGTGCGCCGCTGCCCGACGTCGAGGTAGCCGGGGACGCTGCTGGTCCCCTGCGGGCCGGCACCGCCCTGGTGCTGGACACCGGCCGGGACCGCGCCGACCGACAGTCGGGTGCCCACCGAGGCGGTGGGGGCGATCTGCCGGTCGAACACCGGCATCACCAGATAGCGGTCGCCGGTGGGTGCCCGCATCGGCACGTCGACCTGTCCACCGGTCGCCAGCCGCACGTACTTCCCGCCGCTCCACTCGCTCTCACCGGTCCAGGCCTGGTCGGGCTGGACGACGGTGGCGGCACCGGACCGCTGCCCCGCCTCGGCCTCCGCGTAGCTGGCGGTCACCCGGGTGGCGACGGTGGCCTGGTGGGCGCGTGCGGCGACGTCGGGGGCGGCGTCGAGGGCCAGCATCGACAGCACCCCGTGGATGGTCGACTCGGCACCGGAGTTGTGGTTGACCTCGCCGGTGGGGCTGATGCCGTCGAAGGTGACGCCGGTGCTCGGGTCGTACACGGCGGTACCGGCGGGGTTGTTGCCGAAGTACCAGCTCGCCGCGAGCCCGGCGAGCTGGCGGAACGACTGCCGGTGGGTGGCGGCCGCGGTGCGCAGCAGGTTGCGCAGGGTCGCGTCCGCGCCGTACGCGATCTGGTCGCGGTAGATGGGGGCGGGCAGCCACTCGTTGTCCGGCCCGCCCTGGGCGATCAGGTGCGGAGTGAACCGGGCGGTCTCGCCCACCGCGGTGCGCACCCAGTCGTCCCGGCCGAGGGCGTCCCCGGCGGTGGCCAGGGATCCCGCCATCTCGTCGCCCCAGGAGTGCCACATGGACCGGGATCCGGTCCACGGCAGCAGCGCCCCGTACGGCGAACCGGTGGTACGCATGGCCGCGATGCCGTCGACGAGCCGGGTGAGGTCCCGCCGGACCCGTTGGTCGCCACTCGCCCGGACGTAGCTCACCAGGCCGTAGACGGCCTCGGAGGTCACGTCCGCTCCGCCGGCGATCAGCCAGGCCGGCCAGCGCAGACCGTCCACGGTCTGCCAGGTCCCGTAGTCGTCCAGGTCCTGCCGGTGTACGGCGTCGAGGGCGAGGGTGAGGCGGTCGCGCAGGAAGCCGGCGAAGCCCGGGTCGGTGTCCTTGAACGCGGCGTAGCCGGTACCGAGCGCCCAGATGGTGCGGCCGAGCCAGAACGAGGAGTCGCTGTCGGACGGGTCCGGGTCGTCGGGTGGGGTGGGGCTGAGGTTCAGGGTGCCGTCCGGCTGCATCCAGAGCACGACGTTGCCGGCGTTCGGGCCGGTCGCGGTCTGCAGGTAGGTCAGTCCGCGCAGCAGTTGGTACGCGTGGTCCCGCGCATCCGGGTCGCCGAACTGCTGCCAGGCGGTCAGGTACGCGACGGCCGCCCGGCTGACGTCGTCGGCGTCGTAGGCGCCCTGCCCGTAGGTGTCGGTCGCCTCGTCGTGGTCACCGCCGCCGACCCTGCGGTAGCTGCCGTCGGGCTGGCTGTCGGCGTACACCCACAGGACACCGACCGACGGGTCCCGGTCCAGCCGGTAGGTGGTGTGTCCGTCCTGGTGCGGCGGGCTGACGCTGCTGGTCAGGAAGTCCAGGTGGGCGAGGTTGGTCAGGTGGGCCGGTGTCGCCGGCGCACCGGTTCCCGGCCGGGACGTCGTCAGCAGGCCGCCTGCCAGCAACGTCAGACCCGCCAGTACGGCGATCACCGTTCGTGCTCTGCGCGTCGGCGCCGACCGGTCGTTCACAGCAGTGACCTCCATGCGAGATCCGATGCTCCGGCCCGGCCCGGGAGTTGCTCGTCCGGCGTGCCGTCGGGGATTGGTTGGTCACGCTGCCACTAAACGGGTTTAGTTTCAAGAGCTGCACAAACGCTGCCCGATTTTTGGAAGGAAATTACGTTTCGCGCCTAATGTGCCCGCCGTCGTCGGTGTCGTATCCGGCGCGGCGTGTGCCCGGTGCGAGGGTGTTCGGTGCCTCCCGCCGCCGACAAATCCGGTACGGCCGGACGGCGCGACGCGGCGTCGGCGGGCAATCCACCATCCGCCGCCAGGTCAGGCCACCAGCCGCCCGCGGGCAGCGGTTGCCCCGCCGCGCGGACCTCCGGACCCGTCCTGACTCACGTGTGCAGGGTGGCGCGGGGCGACTCGTGGTAGACGTCGCGGTACGTCGCCGCGAACCGGCCCTGGTGCAGGAAACCCCACCGGGCGGCGATGGCGGAAACGGTGGTGGCGGTGGGATCCGCGTAGATGAGGTCGCGGCGGGCCCGGTCCATCCGGACCCGACGCAGGTAGGCGGACGGACAGGTGTCGAGGTGGCGGCGGAAGGTGTACCGCAGGGCGCGCGTCGTGACCCGTCCCGCGACGGCGATGTCCTCAAGACCGATGTCGAGGTGCGCGTTCGTGTCGATGAACGCGATGGCACGGCGCAGTGCCTCGGGACCGGCGTCGACGCGGTCGCCGGGTTGGCCGTCGCTCATCGCCGTGTTGGGGAAGGTGCTCAGGGCCGACGCGGCGAGCAGCCGGGCCGCGTTGCCGACGATGAACGGCTCCCCCATGGCCTCCGGGTTGGTCATCAGGTCGTCGGCGAGGTGCTCGACGGTACGTCCCCAGCGTTGCTGCGCCGCCGCCGAGACGGGCAGGGAACCGGTGAATTCCAGCGTGCCCGGGTCCGCGCCCGTGCAGCCGCCGGCGACGCCCGCGACGACCTCCGCGGCGATGACCGTCATGGACATGGTCGCGCTGTCCCACCGCTCGACGTACGGCAGGTTCGGTACGGCCAGCACGAAGGTGTCGCCGGGTCCGAACCGCTCGTGCATCCCCCCGGCGTCCCGTTCGAGCGTGCCGTCCTCCAGCCGGCAGATCGCCAGCGCGGGCCCGGGTTCGGTGGCGAAGCAGGTGGGGGTGGCCCCCGACGCCGTGTCGATGCGGAACGGCCCGGCGTCGAGACTCGCGTGGCGCATCCGGAAACCGCCGCGGCTGCACCACATCCGCATGCCGGTGCCGTACGCGGCGACCAGGAACTCCCGGGCCTCGTCCAGGTCCGAGGTCTCGAACTGCGACCGTACGGGACCCGCTCGCTGCCCGGTGGTGTCAGTGAAAGTCATTGGTCCGAGTACTCCATGGCGTCGTGTTCACGTGCGCAGCGTCTGACCCGGCGACCGGCCGAACTGCCGGCGGTACGCCGCGGCGAAGTTGCTGGGCTTGCCGAATCCCCACCGCCGCGCGATCTCGGCCACGGTGTCGCCCCGGGTCGGGTCGCCGGCCTGCAGCTCACGGTGCGCCCGCTGCAGCCGCACCCGGCGCAGGTACCCGGTGGGCGAGGTGTCGTAGTGGCGGGTGAAGGCCGCCTGGAGTCCGCGTGGCCCGACCCCGGACGCCGCCGCGATCTCGGTCAGGTGGACCGGATGTGCGGCGTTCGCGTCGATGTACGCGACCGCGCGCCGCAACGCGGCCGGCGCGATCGGACCGGGACCCGGCAGTTGCGCGGTCATCGCCGTGTTGGGGAAGACCGCGAGCAGGGCCGCGGCGACCATCGACGTGGTCTCGGCCAGGACCAGCGGTTGGGTCAGCGCGCTGTCCTCGGCGTTGAGTTCCCGGAACACGTAACCGACCATGTGCCGCCAGTACCGTGCCATCGCCGGCGACACCGGTCGCATGCTGTCGAACCGGAAATCGTTCGGGTCCATGCCGATCCGGGCCGCGGCGACCTCCGCCACCGACTCGGACGGCAGCCGCAGCATCGCCACCTCGACGTCGCTCCAGCAACTGGGCACCCGCATGCCGGGTCGGTAGAGCCCGGCGTCCCGAGGACCGAGCGAGTGTTCCTCGCCCCCGGCGGACAGTCGCAGGTTCCCACGCAGTACCACCGGGGACAGGTACGAGTCGAGCGGGTCCATGGTGGCCGCGGCGGTCGTCGAGTCGGACAGCACGCCCAGATCGAGCGCGCCCGCCGCCATCGACCGCAGCCGGAACGAGAACCCGTCCTGCCGGCCCGAGGCCCGGGGCGGGTCGCTCTCGTACATCGACTTGCACAGCTCGAAGGCGGCATCCTGGTCGGTGGTCGCGAAATCCGAACGGACCACTCGTATGTCGTCCAGTACGGGCATTGGGGATCTCCCGTGGCAGCGCTGGGGTCATGACCAGGCCGCCGCCGCTGCCGGAAGGCAGCCCGCCACTCGACCATAGCTCTTCCCTCACGCGAAGCCACCACCCCGGATGCGCACAGTCAGTACGTGCCGACTTGCAATCGGCGCTCGTACGCGGTGTCGTGGACTGAACCGGGCGTGGACCCGGGCTGAGACATCGCACGACCCGAGGGCACGGAGGGGAGTTCTCGGGCGGGCCCGGTAGTCGGGCGGGGGGCCGGCTTCCGGGCCACCTCCGTGTCTGCCCCTCTCCTGAGGTTCGCGCCGCTCTCCGCGGCTCCCTCTCCGTGTCTCCCCTCTCCGTGATGTCCGCGCCGCTCTGCGCGGCTGAATGTCGCTAATCTTCAGCCTTACGCTGATAGTGGTAATATGTTCCGACTCGGGGGCCCGACCTCTCGAAAGGGGCACGCTGCCATGCGCGACATCCCGTTCAGCCGGCGCCGGCTCATGACC
>JBAUUM010000203.1:0-10748 GCA_049582705.1 Actinocatenispora sp. | reverse complement strand
CGTGGTACGCCGCCGCACGGAGGCGTACCCGGGAGATCCGCGGGACCTGCTCGACGCGCTGCTGGCCGGCACGAGGACCGGTGAGAGCGACGACGCGATGATCGTCTCGGTGCTGCGGATGGCGATGTTCGCCTCGCACGGCGTACCCGGGACGGCCCTGTCCTGGATCCTGCTCCGGCTCGTCGCCGAGCCGGAGACCGCGGCGGCGGTCCGGCGGGAGGCGACCGCCGAACTGCGCCCCGGTGCGCCGGAGTCGGGCGCGGCGCTGGAGCTGACCACCGCGGTGATCCAGGAGGTGCTGCGGCTGCACCCGCCGCAGTGGCTGCTCACCCGTACCGCCCTGCGTGCCACCACCCTGGGCGGCTACCCGGTCCGGGCCGGTCAGGAGGTGCTGGTGTGTCCGTACGTGCTGCACCGGGACGGCCGGTTCTGGTCGGAGCCGGAGCGCTTCGACCCGTCGCGCTGGCTGACCGGTGAGCGTCCGCACGCCCGGCACGCGTACCTGCCGTTCGGGGCGGGGCCGCGGATCTGCCCGGGCTCCGCGCTGGCCCTGCGTCAACTCAGCGTGCTGACCGCGGTACTGGCGCGTGACTTCGTGCTGCGGCTGCCGGCGCTGGCCGAGGTGGAGGCGACCTGCGACGGGCTGCTGCTGCCGGCGGGCGTGCGGGGCGGCTGGGAACGCAGCCGGGTCGGCGTGTGAGCGGGTCCGCTCCCGGGGCACTCGGCGACCCTGCCCCGTTCCCGCTGGGCCGGGAGGGCCCGTTCGACCCACCGGCGGCACTGGGGGAGCTGAACCGCCGGAGTCCGGTGACCCGGGTGGTACTCCGCGGCGGCGATCCGGTGTGGCTGGTGACCGGGTGGGACGCGGTGCGTGGCGCGCTCGCCGAGACGCGACTGTCCGCCGCGCACACCAGGGCGGTCAACCCGGCGGCTCCGCCGGCTCCGTCGACCCCGCGTACCGAGGAGCCCCAGATCCCACCCGGCCTGTTCATCGCGATGGACCGACCCGGGCACACCGCGTACCGGCGGGCGGTGGCCCCGGCCCTGTCGACCGCCGCGATGCGCCGGATCGGACCGTACGTGGACCGGGTGGTGACCGGGCACGTCGAGGCGATGGTCCGCGGCGGGGCGCCGGCCGACTTCGTCGCGGCGGTCGCACTGCCGGTGCCGGCCCTGGTGGTCGGCGAGCTGATCGGGGTACCGGTCGGCGACCGGGACGAGTTCTGTCACCGGTCTGCGACGCTGCTGACCGTCAACGACCGGGGCGTGCACGACTACCTGCGTGAACTGATCCGCCGCAAGCGCACCGAGCCCGGTGACGACCTCATCAGCCACCTGTTGTCCGCCGAGGTGGACCGCGCACCGCTGCCGCCGGAGGAACTGGCCACCATCTGCGCCATGCTGCTCGCGGCCGGTCACGAGACCGTCACCAGCATGCTGGCGTTGGGCCTGTTCGTCCTTCTCCACGAGCCGGACCGGTACCGGGCGTTGTGCCGGGAGCCGGACGGCGCCGACGCGACCGTCGAGGAGCTTCTCCGGTACCTGACGGTGGTGCAGTTCGGGGTGTTCCGGGTCGCCACGGAGGACCTGGTGCTGGGCGGCCAGCGCATCGCCGCGGGGGAGACCGTGGTGGCCTCGCTGGCCGCGGCGAACCGGGACCACCGGCGGTTCGACGCCCCGGACGGGTTCGACGCGGAGCGCGACACGCCGCAGCACGTGGCGTTCGGTCACGGCATCCACCGCTGCATCGGAGAGCACCTGGCCCGCCGGCAGCTGGTCACCACGCTGCGGGAGCTGACCCGTCGGCTGCCCACACTGCGCCTGGCCGCGCCGGCCGCCGACCTGCCGACCAGCCCCGATCGGGCGATCTACGGGGTACGGGAGCTACCCGTCACCTGGTGATGCCCAGGCCGGAACCGGTCGACGGGGACAGTGTGTCACGGTCACCATCTGTGAAAAATTACCGCCGAAGAAGCGGACGACCCGACCGGGTTGATACGGTCGTTATCTAGGGACGGGTGAGATCCTTCACGAAGAGGTGACCCGGCAACGATGCCCGGGTGTCCCGTGCACTCCAATGTCCCCATCGGGCCGACGTCGTCCCGCCTCACGATCTGACCGACGCCGGGCGGCTCACTGGGTCTCCCGGCTACGGCACGAGCGAGCTGACGCCGATCCGTCGTCCGTCGTCCGCTCCGCCGTCCAGCCGCCTGGAGGCCCGGATGATGAACACCGCCGCCGGTGTCCCCGTGACCACCTCGCCCGGCCGCGCCGGTTGCGCCACCCCGACCGTCCCACCCGGATCGACCGTCCCGGGCGCCGTCGGCCTGTACGACCCGGCCAACGAGCACGACGCCTGCGGGGTCGCGTTCGTGGTGGACGCGCGGGGGCGCCGTTCGCACCAGGTGGTCGCCCGCGGGCTGGCCGCCCTGGTACGGATGGAGCACCGGGGTGCGCAGGGCGCCGAGGTCAACACCGGCGACGGCGCGGGCGTGCTGCTGCAGGTGCCGGACGCGCTGTACCGGGCGACCGTCGACGCGCGGCTGCCCGAACCCGCCGCCGACGGCAGTCCCCGGTACGCGACCGGCCTGGTCTTCCTGCCGGCCGACGAACAGGACGCGCAGCGGGCCGAGAAGGTACTGGCGAAGTACGCGGTGGCCGAGGGTGCCGAGGTGATCGCCTGGCGTGACGTGCCGGTCGACCCGACGGGGCTCGGCGCCGGCGCCCGGGCGGCGATGCCCCGCATCCGGCAGGTGTTCCTCACCGCGCACCACATCGGGGACAACACTCCGCTGGACGGGCTGGCCCTGGAACGCGTCGCGTACTGCGTGCGCCGCCAGACCGAACGCGAGACCACGGAGCGCGGCGTGCCCGCGTACTTCCCGTCGCTGTCCGCGCGCACGATCGTCTACAAGGGCATGCTCACGCCGCGACAGCTGGGCGGGTTCTTCCTCGACCTGTCCGACGAGCGGGTCGGGTCCGCGATCTGCCTGGTACACAGCCGGTTCTCGACGAACACGTTCCCGTCCTGGCCGCTGGCGCACCCGTTCCGGTTGGTCGCGCACAACGGCGAGATCAACACCATCCGCGGCAACCGCAACTGGATGGCGGCACGGGAGGCGCTGCTCGACTCCGACCTGCTGCCCGGCCGGATCAGGCGGCTGTTCCCGATCTGCACGCCGGGCGCCAGCGACTCGGCCACCTTCGACGAGGTCCTGGAGCTGCTGCACCTGGCCGGTCGCAGCCTCCCGCACGCGGTGCTGATGATGATCCCGGAGGCCTGGGAGAACGACCCGGGTATGGACCAGGCCCGGCGGGCCTTCTACCAGTTCCACGCCTGCCTGATGGAGCCGTGGGACGGGCCGGCCTGCGTGTCGTTCACCGACGGCACCCGGATCGGCGCGGTGCTGGACCGCAACGGGTTGCGTCCGGCCCGCTGGTGGCGCACCGACGACGACATGGTCATCTTCGCCTCCGAGGCCGGCGTGCTCGACCTCGACCCGGCGACCGTGGTGGCCAAGGGCCGGCTGCAGCCGGGCCGGATGTTCCTGGTGGACACCGCGGCCGGTCGGATCGTGGACGACGACGAGATCAAGGCGGAGCTGGCCGGCACGGCGCCGTACGACGAGTGGCTCACCGCCGGACTGATGGACCTGGCGGACCTGCCGCCCCGCGAGCACATCGTGTACACGCACGACAGCGTCGCCCGCCGGCAGCAGGCGTTCGGCTACACGCAGGAGGAGCTGAAGATCCTGCTGGGGCCGATGGCGGCGAAGGGCGCCGAGCCGCTCGGCTCGATGGGCACCGACACACCCATCGCGGCGCTGTCGAAGCGGTCCCGGCTGCTCTACGACTACTTCACCCAGCTGTTCGCGCAGGTCACCAACCCACCCCTGGACGCGATCCGTGAGGAGCTGGTGACCAGCGTCGCGGCCACCATCGGGCCGGAGGCCAACCTGCTGGCGCCGTCCCCGGCGAGCTGCCGGCAGATCGTGCTGCCGCATCCGGTACTGGACAACGACGAGCTGGCGAAGATCCTGTCGGTCAACGAGGACGGCGACATGCCCGGCTTCAAGGCCGTCCGGGTGTCCGGCCTGTACCGGGTGGCCGACGGCGGCGAGGGCATCAAGGCCCGGATCACCCAGATCTGCCGGCACGTCTCCGAGGCCATCGAGGACGGTGTGCGCATCCTCGTGCTGTCCGACCGGGACTCCACCGGGGACCTCGCGCCGATCCCGTCGCTGCTGCTGACCGCCGCGGTGCACCAGCACCTGGTCCGCGAGCAGACCCGCACCCAGGTGTCGCTGGTCGTGGAGTCGGGGGACTGCCGCGAGGTGCACCACGTGGCGTTGCTGCTCGGCTTCGGTGCCGCGGCCATCAACCCGTACCTGGCGTTCGAGTCCATCGAGGACCTGATCGCCACGGGCACCCTCGCCGGGGTCACGGCCGACACCGCGCTCACCAACTACGCCAAGGCCCTCGGCAAGGGCGTACTGAAGATCATGTCGAAGATGGGCATCTCCACGGTCTCCTCGTACACCGGGGCGCAGGTGTTCGAGGCGGTCGGGCTGTCCGCCCGGCTGGTGGACCGGTACTTCAGCGGCACCACCTCCCGGATCGGCGGCATCGGTCTGGACGAGGTCGCCGCGGAGGTCGCGGCGCGGCACGCGCGCGCCTACCCGACCGGGTCCGCGTCACTGTTCGGGCCGCTGCGCGAGTACCGGCCGGCGGAGACCGCGCACCGGGTGCTGGAGGTCGGCGGGGAGTACCAGTGGCGCCGCGAGGGTGAGGTGCACCTGTTCAACCCGGAGACCGTGTTCCTGCTGCAGCACGCCACCCGGTCCCGGCAGTACGACATCTTCCGCCGGTACACGTCCACCGTGGACAGGTTGGCCGCGGACACCGGTTCGCTGCGCGGGCTGTTCTCGCTGCGCACCGGCGATCGCCCGGCCGTACCGCTGGACGAGGTGGAGCCGGTCGAACAGATCGTCACCCGGTTCGCGACCGGCGCGATGAGCTACGGCTCGATCTCGGCCGAGTCGCACACCGACCTGGCGATCGCGATGAACCGGCTCGGCGGCCGGTCCAACACCGGCGAGGGCGGCGAGGACACCGACCGGCTGTACGACCCGGAGCGGCGCTCCGCGGTCAAGCAGGTGGCGAGCGGACGCTTCGGTGTCACCAGCGAGTACCTGGTGAACTCCGACGACATCCAGATCAAGATGGCGCAGGGCGCGAAGCCCGGCGAGGGCGGTCAGCTGCCCGGCAACAAGGTGTGGCCGTGGATCGCCCGGACCCGGCACTCGACGCCCGGGGTCGGCCTCATCTCGCCGCCGCCGCACCATGACATCTACTCCATCGAGGACCTCGCCCAGCTCATCTACGACCTGAAGAACGCCAACCCGGCGGCGCGGGTGCACGTGAAGCTGGTCAGCGAGGTCGGTGTCGGCACGGTCGCGGCGGGCGTGTCGAAGGCGCACGCCGACGTGGTGCTCATCACCGGCCACGACGGCGGCACCGGAGCGTCGCCGCTCAACTCGCTCAAGCACGCCGGCGTGCCGTGGGAGCTGGGCCTGGCCGAGGCACAGCAGACGCTGCTGGGCAACCGGCTGCGGGACCGGATCACGGTGCAGGTCGACGGTCAGCTCAAGACCGGCCGGGACGTGGTCGTCGCGGCGTTGCTGGGCGCCGAGGAGTACGGCTTCGCCACCGCGCCGCTGATCGTGCAGGGCTGCGTCATGATGCGGGTCTGCCACCTGGACACCTGCCCGGTCGGCATCGCGACCCAGAACCCGGAGCTGCGGGCCCGCTACACCGGCACACCGGAGTTCGTCGAGACGTTCTTCCGGTTCCTGGCCGAGGAGGTCCGCGAGTACCTCGCGGAGCTGGGCTTCCGCAGCCTGGACGAGGCGATCGGCCAGGTGGAGCTGCTGGACATGGTGCCGGCCGTGGACCACTGGAAGGCGGCCGGGCTGGACCTGTCCCCGATCCTGATGGCACCGCAGCTGGAGGCCGACACGCCGCGGCGCCGGGTCCGGGAGCAGGACCACGGTCTGGAGTCGGTACTGGACGTGAAGCTCATCGAGCTTGCCCGTACCACCCTGGAGACCGGTGAGCCGGTCGCCGAGCGGCTGCCGATCCGCAACACCGACCGCACGGTCGGCACCATGCTCGGCTCGGAGATCACCCGCCGCTACCGTGACGGCCTGGCCGACGGATCGATCGAGTTCACCTTCACGGGCACCGCCGGTCAGTCGTTCGGCGCGTTCCTGCCGCGTGGCGTGACCCTGCGGCTGTCCGGCGACGCCAACGACTACGTGGGCAAGGGCCTGTCGGGCGGCCGGCTGGTCCTCCGGCCCGATCCGCGGGCGCCGTTCCGCGCGGCGGACAACATCATCGCCGGCAACACCGTGCTGTACGGAGCGACGTCCGGCGAACTGTACTGCGACGGCGTGGTCGGCGAACGTTTCGCGGTCCGCAACTCCGGGGCGGTGGCCGTGGTGGACGGCTGCGGCGACCACGGCTGCGAGTACATGACCGGCGGCGAGGTGGTGGTGCTGGGCGGCACCGGACGCAACTTCGCGGCCGGCATGTCCGGCGGTACGGCGATCGTCTACCGGCTCGACGAGCGGAAGGTCAACCGGGAGATGGTGGAGTTGCAGCCACTGTCCACGGAGGAACGGGACCGGCTGCGGGAACTGGTCGAGGCGCACCGCCGGGAGACCGGTTCGGCACTGGCCGCCCAGCTGCTGGACAACTGGTCGGTGGAGTCGGAACTGTTCACGCTGGTCATGCCCCGCGACTATCAACGTGTCCTGGACGCGATCCACAAGGCGGAGCAGGAGGGCCGCGACGTCGACGTGGCGGTGATGGAGGTGGCGGGTGCCTGATCCCAGGGGGTTTCTGAAGCACGGCCGGAGCCTGCCGGACAGGCGGCCGGTGCCGGTGCGGATCAGTGACTGGCGCGAGGTGTACACCGGCCACGACGAGGACGCGCTGCGCGACCAGGCAACCCGGTGCATGGACTGCGGCATCCCGTTCTGTTCCGACGGCTGCCCGTTGGGCAACCGGATCCCGGAGTGGAACGAGCTGACCCGTATCGGCGGCCACCGGGCCGCGATCGAGCAGCTGCACGCCACGAACAACTTCCCGGAGTTCACCGGGCGGCTCTGCCCGGCACCGTGCGAGTCGGCGTGCGTGCTGGGCATCGCCGACGACCCGGTCACGATCAAGCAGATCGAGGTGCAGATCATCGACCGGGCGTACGACAGCGGCTGGGTGAGCCCGCAGCCGGCGCCGTCGTCGTCCGGCAAGCGGGTCGCCGTGGTCGGTTCCGGCCCGGCCGGCCTGGCCGCCGCGCAGCAGCTCGCCCGCGCCGGTCACGAGGTCGTCGTGTACGAGCGGGACGAGGCGCCCGGTGGGCTGCTGCGGTTCGGGATCCCGGACTTCAAGCTGGAGAAGCACCACATCGACCGGCGACTCGAGCAGCTGACCGCCGAGGGCGTGCGGTTCGTCAACGACTGCGAGGTCGGCCGGGACATCACCGCCGAGGAGCTGCGCGCCGACCACGACGCGGTCCTGCTCGCGACCGGCGCGCTGGCCGGCCGGGACGTACAGATCCCCGGGCGGTCCCTGCGCGGGGTCCACCTGGCCATGTCGCACCTGGTCGAGTCGAACCGGTCGGTGGCCGGCGGGCCCGACCCGCGGATCACCGCCACCGGCCGGCACGTGATCATCATCGGCGGCGGCGACACCGCCGCGGACTGCCTGGGCGTCGCGCACCGGCAGGGTGCCGCCAGCGTGACCCAGCTCGACCTGTACCCGGAGCCGCCAACCCGCCGGGACGCGACCCGTGACCCGTGGCCGGTGTGGCCGACGCTGCTGCGCATGTACCCGGCGCACGAGGAGGGCGGCGACCGGGTCTTCGCGGTGGCGACCGACGAGTTCGTCGACGACGGCACCGGGCAGGTCCGCGCGATCCGGGTCCAGCAGGTCGACGTGCGCAAGGAGGACGGGCAGCGCATCGTCACCCCGGTGCCGGGGACGAAGCAGGAACTGCCCGCGGACCTGGTACTGCTCGCCGTCGGGTTCGAGGGCACCGAACCTTCGCCGCTGCTCGACCAGCTCGGCGTCGAGCGGTCCGCCCGCGGCAGCCTGGACTGCGACGCGAACTGGCAGACCGGCTCGCCGGGCGTGTTCACCGCCGGTGACGCGCACCGGGGCGCGTCGCTGATCGTCTGGGCCATCGCCGAGGGCCGGTCGGCCGCGGCGGCGATCCACCGCTACCTGGGTGCGTCGGGCGAGTTGCCGGCGCCGGTGGCGGCCGACACCCAGCCACTGTCGGTGGCCCGGCGCTGAATGGGCCGGGCCGGCCGTGGCGTATTTCCCGTTCGATTGTTGAATCGAATGAGAATGGTACTGGACCGTTTCTCCACCCCGTCGCGATGGAGGGTGACCGCGTGATTGCGCACCGGTAGTTTCCGGTTCGCGTCGGGGTGGAAACAGGTCGAGATCGGGCACTCCAGAATTATGGTAACGTCCCTGCTCGTAGGCGCTGCGAGAAATCGATGCCAACAGGTGAGGCCATTGCCCCCCGGGTCGCCCGATATTCAGATGTCCGTTGTCGAATGGCGGAGCATCTGGATTCCGCTGAATGACGGATGCCGATTGTCGGCCCGCATCTGGTTGCCCTTGGAAGCGGGTGAGCGTCCCGTTCCCGCAATTGTCGAATACATTCCCTACCGGAAGAACGACGGCACCGCGACGCGTGACGTGTCGATGCACCCGCACTTCGCCGCGGCCGGCTACGCCGCGGTGCGGGTCGACCTTCGCGGCTCCGGCGACTCCGACGGCGTGATGCTCGACGAGTACGCGCCGACCGAACTGTCCGACGCGCTGGAGGTGTTCCGCTGGCTGGCCGCGCAGCCCTGGTGCACGGGGCGGGTCGGCATGGTGGGCAAGTCCTGGGGCGGTTTCAACGGACTCCAGGTCGCCGCGTTGACCCCACCCGAACTGGGCGCCGTGGTGACCGTGTGCTCCACCGACGACCGGTACGCCGATGACGTGCACTACACCGGCGGCGCGTTGCTGGCCTCCGAGATGCTGCCGTGGGCGTCCACGATGCTCGCCTGGAACGCCCGACCTCCGGATCCCGACGTGGTCGGCGACGAGTGGCTGGACCGCTGGTTGGAGCGCCTCGACGGCACACCTCCGTACGTGACTGCCTGGCTGACGCACCAGCGCCGCGACGCCTACTGGCGGCACGGGTCGGTGTGCGAGACCCCGACCGCCATCTCGGTGCCGGTACTGGCCGTCGGAGGACTGGAGGACCCGTACCGGGGGGCCGTGTTCCGCATGCTGGAGCAGCTGTCCGCGCCGGTCCGTGCACTGCTCGGGCCGTGGTCGCACAACTACCCGCACCAGGGCGAACCCGGCCCGCGTACCGACTTCGTGGGCGAGGCGCTGCGCTGGTTCGACCAGCACCTCAAGGGCCTCGACACCCGGGCGACGGACCTGCCGGCGCTGCGGGTGTTCGTGCCGGAGTCCGCGTCGGCGGGGGCGTCCGGCCACCCTGGCCCGGACCGGCCGGGCCGGTGGACGGCGCTCGAACGGTGGCCGGACCCGCGGGTCCAGGTCGACGAGCGGTCCCTGCGGGACGCTGAGCGCCCGCTGCCGGAGCCGGCCGTGCTGCGCAGTGACGAGCCCGTGGGAACCGCGGCCGGTTCGTGGCTGCGCTTCGGTGATCCGGCCGGTGTCGCGGCCGACCAGCGTGCCGACGACGCCAGGTCCTTCACCGCCACGTTCCCCGCGTGCCGGCAGCCCGTCGACGTGCTCGGTGTGCCGACCGTACGGCTGCGGGTCAGTGCGGACGCCCCGGTGGCGCAGCTCGCCGTCCGGCTGTGCGACGTCGGCCCCGACGGGCGCTCCGAGCTGGTGACCGCGGGGCTTGTCAACCTGACGCACCGCAACGGACACGACGAACCGGCCGCGCTCGAACCGGGCGTGCGTTACCCGGTGGACGCCCCGATGGTGGCGACCGCGCACCGTTTCCGGCCGGGGCACCGGGTGCGGGTGTCGGTCTCCGCCGCGTACTGGCCGTGGGCCTGGCCCTCCCCGCGCACCGTCTCGGTCACGCTGCACGACGTGGACAGCGCGGTCCTGTGCCTGCCCGTACTGACCGGTGACGACGTGGACGTCGCGGTGGATCCGCCCCGCGCCGACCCGCCGCACGAGTTGCGCCGGTCACCCGCGCGGCACGAGCGTCGGGTCGACCACGACGAGGTCACCGGGCGGCTGACGGTGACGCTGCGGACCGGGTCCGGCGAGTTCGTCGACGGCGCCGACGGTCTGCGGGCCGACTCGACGAGCGAGGACCGGTTCAGCTGGCTGCCCAGCGACCCGGCGTCCGCCGTCGTGGAGTGCGATCGGACCGAGACGGTCGGGCGCGGCGGCTGGCGGACCCTGGTCCGTACCGCGAGCCGGATGACCGCCGACGGGTCGACGTTCTTCGTGTCCAACCGCGTGGAGGCGTTCCACGGCGACACACGGGTCTTCCACCGCACCTGGCGGAGCTGGGTTCCCCGTGACCACACCTGATGCCGAGGGCCGGCACGACAGACCTGACGGGCGGTACTCCGCCGGGTCGGAGAGGACCGTTGCCGTGCGTCGACTGCTGTCGCTGCTGTGCTGCCTGCTGCTCGGGGTGCCCGCGCTCGCCGCCTGCTCGGCCGACGAGACCGGCGGGACCG
>JBAUUM010000202.1:0-4682 GCA_049582705.1 Actinocatenispora sp. | reverse complement strand
GGGGGTACGTCGGTGGCGTGGGGTCCGTGGGCTCAGGGTGGGATGGCGGATTCCGAGTTGGTGTCGGGCCGTCAGCGTCGTGGTGGTGTGCTGGCGTTGGATCCGGGTCTGGCGGTGCGGGCGTTGGCGCGGGCGGTCGGTGGTGACGAGCCGGTCGTGACGGTCGCCGACATCGACTGGGGCCGCTTCGCCCCCGCGTTGGCCGCCGCCGGACGACAGGCGCTGGTCGAGCAGATCCCGGAGGCGCACCACGGCGCGGTCGCCGTCGAGGCGGTCGCCGCCGGTGAGTCGTTGCGGGACCGGTTGGCGGCCCTGCCCGACGCCGAACGCGTCGGGGCCGTACTGGACCTGATCCGCGCCGAGGCCGCGATCGCGTTGGGACACGCGGATGCGACTGCGGTCGCGGCCGACCGGCCGTTCCGGGACCTCGGGTTCGATTCGCTGACCGCCGTCGAACTGCGGAACCGGCTGAACGCGACGACCGGGCTCCGGTTGCCGGCGACCGCCCTGTTCGACCACCCGAGCGCGCGGGTACTGGCCGCGGAGCTGTGCCGGCAACTGGTCGGCGGCGCGCAACCGGTGCCGGTGGCGCCCGCCCCGACGGTGCCGGTCGCGGACGATCCGGTGGTGATCGTCGGGATGGCCTGCCGGTTCCCGGGCGGCGTGTCGTCCCCGGAGGACCTGTGGCACCTCGTGTCGGAGGGCGTCGACGCGATGTCGCCGTTCCCGACCGACCGGGGCTGGGATCTCGACGAGCTGTTCGACCCGGACCCGGACCGCGCCGGTACGTCGTACGTGCGGGAGGGTGGTTTCCTGCACGAGGCGGCGGATTTCGACGCATCGTTCTTCGGCATCTCGCCGCGTGAGGCCGTGTCGATGGACCCGCAGCAGCGGCTGCTGCTGGAGACGGCGTGGGAGACGCTGGAACGTGCCGGAATCGACCCGCAGTCGGTGCGGGGCGGCCGGGTCGGGGTGTTCGCCGGCACGAACGGTCAGGACTACCTGGCGACGCTGGCGGCCTCCCGGACGATCGACGAGGGCTTCGCCGGTACCGGCAACACCGCCGCCGTGATGTCGGGCCGGATCGCGTACGTGCTCGGGCTGGAGGGCCCCGCGGTCACGGTGGACACGGCGTGTTCGTCGTCGCTGGTGGCCCTGCACTGGGCCGCGCAGGCGTTGCAGCGTGGCGAGTGTGACCTGGCGCTGGCCGGCGGCGTGACGGTGATGTCCACGCCGGGCTCGTTCTCGGCGTTCAGCCGGCAGCGGGGCCTCGCCCCGGATGGTCGGTGCAAGGCGTTCTCGGAGGACGCGAACGGTACCGGCTGGGGTGAGGGTGTCGGTCTGCTGCTGGTGGAGCGCCTGTCGGATGCGGAGGCGAACGGGCACCGGGTCCTCGCGGTGGTGCGGGGCAGCGCGGTGAACCAGGACGGTGCGTCGAACGGGTTGACGGCGCCGAACGGTCCGTCGCAGCAGCGGGTGATCCGGGGCGCCCTGGCCTCGGCCGGACTGACGCCGGACGCCGTGGACGCGGTGGAGGCGCACGGCACCGGTACCTCGTTGGGTGACCCGATCGAGGCGCAGGCGCTGCTCGCCACGTACGGGCAGGATCGGGACTTCGACCGTCCGCTGTGGCTGGGCTCGATCAAGTCGAACATCGGGCACACCCAGGCGGCGGCCGGTGTCGCCGGGATCATCAAGATGGTTGAGGCGCTGCGACACGAGATGCTGCCGCCGACCCTGCACGTGGACGCGCCGTCGTCGCATGTGGACTGGGAGTCCGGCGCGGTCTCCCTGCTGACCGGGTCCGTGCCGTGGCCGGAGAACGAGCGCCCGCGCCGGGCCGGGGTGTCGTCCTTCGGCATCAGCGGCACCAACGCGCACATCATCCTGGAACAGGCACCGGCACGCGTCGAACCCGCGCCGGAGCCGGTCGACGTGCCCACCCTGTGGCCGCTGTCGGCGCCGAGCCCGGAGGCCGTACGGGCGCAGGCGGACCGGCTGCTGTCGTTGCTCTCCAGCGATGCGGCGCCGCGGCCGGTGGACGTCGGCTGGTCCCTCACGACGACCCGGGCCGCGTTGGACCACCGTGCCGTGGTGGTCGGGGAGTCCCGGGACGACCTGCTGGCCGGCCTGTCGGCGCTGGCCGCCGGCGGGCCGTCGAGCGCCGTGCTCACCGGCTCGGTGGGTTCGGGTAGCACCGCGTGGGTGTTCACCGGTCAAGGCGCGCAGTGGGCCGGCATGGGCCGGGAGCTGCACGAGGCGTTCCCGGTGTTCGCGGACGCCCTGGACCGGCTGTGTGCGGAGTTCGACACGCTGTTGGACCGTCCGCTGCGGGACGTGATCTTCGACGGCGGCGCGCTGTTGGACCAGACGGGCTTCACTCAGCCGGCGTTGTTCGCGGTCGAGGTGGCGTTGGCGGAGCTGTTGTCGTCGTGGGGCCTGGCGCCGGATGCCGTTGCGGGTCATTCGATCGGTGAGGTCGCCGCGGCGTATGTGGCGGGGGTGTTCTCGCTCTCGGACGCGTGCCGGCTGGTCGCGGCGCGCGGTGGGTTGATGCAGGCGTTGCCGGCCGGTGGCGTGATGCTCGCGGTGGCGGTGTCCGAGGAGCAGGTCCAGCCGTGGCTCGGTGACGGCGTGTCCCTGGCCGGGGTGAACGGCCCGAACGCGGTGGTCGTGTCCGGTGACAAGGCATCCGTGGAGCGGGTCGAGCAGCATTTCCGCGCCGAGAGTGTGAAGGCCTCGTGGTTGCGGGTGAGTCACGCGTTCCATTCGGCGCTGATGGATCCGATGTTGGACGAGTACCGCCGGGTGGCGGAGTCGGTCGAGTTCCGGACACCCCGGCTGCAGCTGGTGTCCACCGTGACCGGTGAGCCGGTCGACGGTGCGGTGCTGGGCGACGCGGACTACTGGGTACGGCAGGTGCGCGAGCCGGTACGGTTCGGCCCGGCGGTCGGGGCTCTGCGGTCTTCGGGTGTGACCCGGTTCGTGGAGGTCGGCCCGGACGCGGTGCTGACCGCGATGGTCGGTACCTGCCTGCCGGACGACCAGCGGGTGACCGCGACGGCGGCGATGCGGCGGGAGCGGCCACAGGTACGGCAGGTGTTGGCCACGGTCGCCGCCCTGCACGCGGCGGGGGCGTCGCCGGACTGGGCCGCGGTGTTCGGGCCGGACGCGCGACGCGTCGACCTGCCGACGTACGCGTTCCAGCGCCAGCGGTACTGGCCGACCATCGAGCCCGCGAGGGCCGAACAGTCGTCCGGTACGGCGCTGGATGCCGGGTTCTGGGACGCGGTGTCGCGCGGGGACGTGGGTTCGCTGGCCGACTCGCTGCGGATTCCCGACGAGTCCCTGGCGGACCTGGTGCCGGCGCTGGCGTCCTGGCGCCGGCGGCAGCAGGACGATTCCGTGCTGGACGGGTGGCGCTACCGTGTCACCTGGACCCCGGTGACCGAGCCTCTCGTGGGGGCGGTGTCGGGCCGGTGGCTGGTGGTGTCCAGCTCGGGTGCGGACGCGCGCTGGGTGGCGGCGACGGCGGACGGGCTGGGCGCCCGGGGCGCCGTGGTGACCTCGATGGTACTGGGTGACGCGGACTCCCGGGACCGGGTGGCAGATCGGATCCGGGACGCGCTGACCGGCGACGGTGCCGCGCCGGACGCCGTGACGGGCGTGGTGTCGCTGGTGGGTACCGACGAGCGGCCGTGCCCGGACAGCCCCGATGTCGTACAGGGTGTGGTCGGGAATGTGGCCCTGCTACAGGGACTCGGGGACGCCGGCGTGGCCGCGCGGGTGTGGTGGCTGACGCGCGGCGCGGTGTCCGTGGGTCGGTGGGATGCGGTGCCCGGGATCGCGCCGGCCGGTGTGTGGGGTCTGGGTCGGGTGGCCGGTCTGGAGCTGCCGGACCGTTGGGGTGGCCTGGTCGATCTGCCGGCCGGGGAGAGCGACGAACGCGTCGCCGGCCGCCTGATGGACGTACTGGCCGGTTCCGGTACCGCGAACGCGCCGGGTTCGGAGTGTGCGGTGCGGTCGTCGGGTGTGTTCGTGCGTCGGCTGGTGCGCGCGCCGGGCGGCAGCGCGGCGGAGTGGTCTCCGTCGGGCACGGTCCTGGTGACGGGCGGCACGGGTGCGGTGGGTGGTCACGTGGCCCGCTGGCTCGCCGGTACCGGTGTGGAGCGTCTGGTGTTGGTGTCACGCCGGGGCATCGAGGCGCCGGGCGCCGCCGAGCTGAAGGCGGAGCTGGAGCAGTCGGCCGTCGCGGTGGAGGTGCTGGCGTGTGACGTGTCGGATCGCGTCCAGGTGTCGGCCCTGCTCGACGGGTTGACGCCGGACGCCGTGGTGCATGCGGCGGGGGTGCTGGACGACGGCGTGATCGACGGCCTCGATCCGCGCCGTCTGTCGGGCGTGGTGGCCGCGAAGGCGGGCGCCGCCGAGATCCTGGACGAGCTGACGCGGGATCTGGGTCTGTCGGCGTTCGTGGTGTTTTCGTCGTTGGCGGGCACGGTGGGTGCTGCGGGTCAGGGTGCGTACGCGGCGGCGAACGCGATGGTGGATGCGCTGGTGGCGCGTCGTCGGGCACAGGGCCTGGTGGGTACGTCGGTCGCCTGGGGCCCGTGGGCTCAGGGCGGGATGGCGGATTCCGAGTTGGTGTCGGGCCGTCAGCGTCGTGGTGGTGTGCTGGCGTTGGA
>JBAUUM010000201.1:0-3368 GCA_049582705.1 Actinocatenispora sp. | reverse complement strand
CCGCTGGAGGGATCGACGGTGGTCGTTCCCGCGGGCCGGTGCCCCGCCCACCGGCCTCCCGCCCGGCGGCGGCCATGACGCCCGCGGGCCGTGGTCGCCGTCACCGCCGGTACGACTGGGAGGTACGTTTCGGTCATGGTGTGGCGGAGGCGCGACCCTCGGCAGGCGAGGTTCCTGACCATGGCGTCGCTGCGGTGGGTGTTGCGGCACCGCGCGTTCACGCCGCACTACCTGCTCTGCTACCTGCGGTTCGCGCGCCGGGTGCTGCTGCGTCGGGACGTCGTCGCGGAGGGCTTCGTGTTCCTGGGCCGTCGGGTCGAACTGACGGCACGCCCGGGCCACGGCAGGATCGTGCTGGGTCGCTGGGTGCACATCGGCGACGGCTGCGCGATCCGCGCCCACGAGGGCACGGTACGGCTGGGTGACAAGGCGGTGCTGGGCACCGACGTGCGGGTCAACGGCTACCTGGACATCGAGATCGGCGCGGCGACGCTGATCGCCGACTGGGTCTACGTCTGCGACTTCGACCACGTGACCACCGACCTCACCCGACCGATCAAGGACCAGGGGATCGTCAAGTCACCGGTGCGCATCGGGCCGGACTGCTGGTTGGGCACCAAGACAACGGTGACCCGCGGGGTACGGATGGGGCGGGGCAGCGTGCTCGCCGCCAACGCCGTGGCCACCCGCGACATCCCCGACTACGCGATCATGGGCGGGGTTCCGGCCCGGCTGCTGCGCAGCCGCAGACCGGAGCGGGAGGGCGAACTGGCGGACGTCCTTCACATCCCGGACTACCCACCGGTAACATTTGAACCTGACGGCGCGGCCGAGGAGGACATGTGAGTGAAAAGCTGGAAGGTCACGGCGGCGACCTCGCCCTGGCCGCGTTGCGCGGCGCGGGGGTGCGGGAGCTGTTCACCCTGTCCGGCGGGCACGTGTTCCCGATCTACGACGCGGCGCACCGCACCGACGTGCGGATCCTCGACGTACGGCACGAGCAGACCGCGGTGTTCGCCGCCGAGGCGGTGGCGAAGCTCCAGCGCCGCCCCGGCGTCGCCGTGCTCACCGCCGGACCCGGCGTCACCAACGGCGTCTCCGGTATCACCTCGGCGTACTTCAACGGCTCGCCGGTCGTGGTGCTGGCCGGCCGGGCGCCGCAGTGGCGGTGGGGTGCGGGCAGTCTCCAGGAACTCGACCACGTGCCGATCGTCGCGTCGGTGACCAAGCACGCCGGCACCGTCACCGCGCCGGAGAACGTCGCGGCCGACGTCACGGACGCGGTCCGGACCGCGATGTCCGCCCACCGGGGGCCGGTGTTCCTGGACTTCCCGATGGACGTGATCTTCTCCCGGGCCGAGGTCGACGTGCCCGCGTTCGCCGCGCCCGAGCCCGTCGAGGCCGACCCGGCCGACGTGACCCGGGCCGCCGCGCTGCTCGCCGGGGCCGAGAAGCCGGTCATCATCGCCGGATCCGACGTCTACACCGGCGACGCGGTCGACGCGTTGCGGGCGTGCGCGGAGGCGCTGGGCGTACCGGTCTTCCCGAACGGGATGGGCCGCGGTGTCCTGCCACCCGAGCACGAGCTGGCGTTCTCCCGCAGCCGCCGGGCCGTGCTCAAGCAGGCCGACGTGGTCGCCGTGGTCGGCACCGCACTGGACTTCCGGCTCGGGTTCGGCGACTTCGGCGACGCCCAGGTGGTCCACCTGGTCGACGCGCCGGGACAGCGCCCGTCGCACGTCACGCCGGCCGCCTCACCGGCCGGTGACCTGCGGTTGACCCTGACCGCGATGGCCGACCACAAGGGCGACCGGGTCGACCACACCGGATGGATCGCCGAACTGCGCTCGGCGGAGGACGCGGCCCGGGCCAAGGACGAGGATCTGCTGACCGCCGACACCGACCCGATCAAGCCGGCACGGGTGTACGGCGAGCTGCGCCAGGTGTTGGACCCGGACGCGGTGGTCGCCGGGGACGGCGGCGACTTCGTCTCCTACGCCGGCAAGTACCTCGACCCGGCACGGCCCGGCTGTTGGCTGGACCCGGGCCCGTACGGGTGCCTCGGCACCGGGCTGGGCTACGCGATGGGCGCCCGGCTGTCGTACCCCGACCGTCAGGTCTGCCTGCTGCTCGGTGACGGTGCCGCCGGCTTCTCGCTGATGGACGTGGAGTCGCTGGTCCGGCAGAAGCTGCCGGTGGTGATGGTGGTCGGCAACAACGGCATCTGGGGCTTGGAGAAGCACCCGATGAAGATGGTGTACGGCTACGACGTCGCCGCGGACCTGACCCCGGGCCTGCGCTACGACGACGTGGTGTCCGCGCTGGGCGGCGCGGGGGAGACCGTGGAGAAGGCGGCGGACCTCGGCCCGGCGATGCGCCGCGCGTTCGACGCCGGGGTGCCGTACCTGGTCAACGTGCTCACCGACCCGGCCGACGCCTACCCGCGGAGCGCGAACCTGGCCTGACCGACCGGAGTACGCACGGTCCGGCACCCGACACGCCGGCCGGGACCCGTTCCCGGCCGGCCCATGTCGCGTGCCCGGCGTGTTCGGTGCGGGTTAGGTTCAACCCAGTCCTGGTACGGTGACCGCCATGAACGGTGAGCGGGTCAGCCTCCGGGAGCGCAGGAAGCGCGAGACCCGTCAGGAGATCTCCGACACCGCCACCAGCCTGTTCCTCGAACGGGGATTCGACGCGGTGACCATCGCGCAGGTCGCGGAGGCTGCCGGCGTCGCGAAGATGACGGTCACGAACCACTTCGCGCGCAAGGAGGACCTGGTCCTCGACCTGCACGAGGAGCTGATCGCCGGCCCGACCCGGGTGGTGACCGACCGCGGCCCGGGTGAGTCACCCCTCGCCGCGCTGCGCGCCTGGTTCCTCGCCGCGGTGGAGCGCCGGGACCCGGCGGCCGGGTTCTGCGGCCAGGCCTTCGCCCGCATGCTGGTCGCCAGTCCGGCGCTGGTGGCCCGGATGCGCGAGATCCACGACGGGCGGGAGGCGTCGCTGGCCGACGCGCTCGCCGCGGAGAGCCGTGCCGCCGCGCGGGACGTCATCCCGCGGGTGGTCGCCGCGCAGCTCTCCGGCATCCACCGGGTGCTGTTCACCGAGGTCTTCCACCGGGTCCTCACCGGGGACCCGGCGGACCAGATCGCCGTGTCCCTGGCCGACGTCACCCGCGCCGCGTTCGACCAGTTGACGCCGTCCCTCGGTGACTACGGGGTCCGACCCGCCGGATACGTGCTGACCGGCGATGTCTGACCGCCGGACCGAGTTCGACCTGGTCGCGTACGAGCGGCGCAGCCGGGAGGGCCCCTGTTTCGTCTGCCGTTTCCTCGCCGGTGACCCGGACTACCGGCACGAGACCGTGT
>JBAUUM010000200.1:0-4371 GCA_049582705.1 Actinocatenispora sp. | reverse complement strand
CGCCGGCCCCGCTCACACCGGCACCGCGCCGAGGACTAGACCCGGCGCCGGGAACCGGACCCGCCGCCGGGAACCGGACCCGGAGCCGAGGACCACGCTCAAACGCCGAGGATCAGCCCGGCGCCGAGGAGCAGCCCGGCACCCGGCGGCACCGGGTCGCGGTCGGCCGGATCACTTGTCGATGTCGCCGACCACGAAGAACATCGATCCCAGGATCGCGATCAGGTCCGGCAGCAGGCACCCCGGCAGCAGCGTGCACAGCGCCTGCACGTTCGCGTACGACGCGGTCCGCAGCTTCAGCCGCCACGGCGTCTTCTCGCCCCGGGACACCAGGTAGTAGCCGTTCACGCCGAGCGGGTTCTCCGTCCACGCGTACGTGTGGCCCTCCGGCGCCTTCACCACCTTGGGCAGCCGCACGTTGACCGGCCCGGTGGTCCGGTCGACCTCGTCCAGGCACGCGTCGGCGAGGTCGAGGGACACGTGCACCTGGTCCAGCAGGCACTCGAACCGGGCGTGGCAGTCGCCCGCGGTACGGGTCACCACCGGCACGTCGAGCCGGTCGTACGCCAGATACGGCTCGTCGCGGCGCAGGTCGAAGTCGAGCCCGCTGGCCCGGGCCACCGGACCGGACACCCCGTACGCGGCGGCCTGCTCGGCGGTCAGTACGCCGACCCCCACGGTGCGGGCCAGGAAGATCTCGTTGCGCCGGATGATGTTGTCCAGGTCGGGCAGGCGGCGCCGTACCTCCCCGATCGCCTGGCGGGCCCGCGTCGTCCAGCCGGCCGGCACCTCCTCCTTGAGGCCGCCGACCCGGTTGAACATGAAGTGCATCCGGCCGCCGGCCACCTCCTCCATCACCGCCTGGAGCGTCTCGCGTTCCCGGAACGCGTAGAACATCGGGGTGATGGCGCCGATCTCCAGCGGGTACGAGCCGAGGAACATCAGGTGGTTGAGCACCCGGTTCAGCTCGGCCAGCAGGGTGCGCAGCCAGACCGCCCGGTCCGGGACGCTCATGCCCATCAGCCGTTCCACGGCCAGTACCACGCCGAGTTCGTTGGCGAACGCGCTCAGCCAGTCGTGCCGGTTGGCGAGCATGACGATCTGCCGGTAGTCACGCACCTCGAACAGCTTCTCGGCGCCGCGGTGCATGTACCCGATGATCGGTTCGGCGGAGGAGACCCGTTCCCCGTCCAGGGTGAGCCGCAGCCGCAGCACGCCGTGCGTGGACGGGTGCTGCGGCCCGATGTTGAGCACCATGTCGGCGGTGGCCAGTTCCGGGTCGGTGAGCTGCCCGGCGCCGGAGCCCACGCCGACGACCAGGTCGCGGGGGCTCACGCCGGTACCGTCCCGTCCTGCCGGGTCGCGAGCGTGCGCAGCGCGGCACCGGTCGGCTCGTCCGCGGGGTAGAACGACTCGATCGCCAGTTCCGCGACCGTGACGCTCAACGGCGTACCGAACACGGCCGTGGTGCTGAAGAACGACAGCTCCCGCTCCTGGCCGTCGACCGGATAGCGGTACCGCATCGGCACCACGACCGAACCGGGCCCCGGCGTCGCGATGTCCGGTTCCGGCTGGTCGCACGGGTAGCCGCGCAGCTCGTGGTACAGGTCGGTCAGGACCGGGTCGGCGACGGTGTCGGCCTCGTGCCGGAGCCGGGCGAGCAGGTGGGCGCGCCACTGGCCCAGGTTCGCGATCCGCGGCGCCATCCCCTCCGGGTGCAGCGAGAGCCGCAGCACGTTGCACGGCTCGGCGAGCAGGTCGGCGGCGGCGCCCTCGGTGAACAGCTCGATGCTGGCGTTGGCGTCGAGCAGGTGCCAGGACCGGTCCACCACGACGGCCGGGTACGGCCGGTGCCCGTCCAGTACCTGCCGCAGCGCCTGCCGTACCGCCGCGAGGTCCGGCGAGGTCAGACCGTTCTGCGGGTACGCGGGCGCGTACCCGCCGGCCAGCAGCAGCGCGTTGCGTTCCCGCAGCGGCACCTCCAGGCGCTCGGCGAGCCGCAGGATCATCTGGCTGGTCGGCCGGGACCGCCCGGTCTCCACGTAGCTGAGGTGCCGGGTGGACACGTCGGCCTCGAGCGACAGTTCGAGCTGGCTGAGTCGGCGCCGCTGCCGCCATTCCCGGAGCAGGGCACCCACCGACCGGCTGTCCAGGTCCCGCGGTACGTCGATCACCGTCATGCCCGCCACGTTATGCGACGGCCCGGCACCGCGGCGATGACCTCCGAGGTCATCGACAGGGCGCACCGGAGCCGGTCACTGTTGTGCCGTACCGGTCACGGGCCGTCCAACGGGGGCGGGACGCGGTGACCGGACGTCACGGAGGTACCTCATGCCCTTCATCGAGACCCGGGACGGTACCCGCCTGGCGTACGAGGACTACGGCACCGGCACGCCGATCGTGTTCGTGGCCGGCTGGTCGCTCGGCGCGGACATGTGGGAGTACCAGGTCCCGTTCTTCCTGCGGCACGGATACCGGTGCGTACTGGTCGACCGGCGCGGGCACGGCCGCTCGGACCGCGCCTCGACCGGCTACGACGTGGACACCCTCGCCGAGGACCTGGCCGACCTGATCACCCACCTGGACCTGCGCGGGGCGACGCTCGTGGGGCACTCGTTCGGCGGCGTGGAGATCGCGCACTACCTGGACCGGCATCCGTCGGGCCGGGTGGACCGGGCGGTGTTCGTCGCGGCCTGCCTGCCGTCGATGCGGCGCAGCGCGGCGAATCCCGACGGGCTGGGCGACGAGGTGATCGAGGCGACCCTCGCGTCGCTGCGCGCCGACCGGCCGCGGTGGCTCGCCGACCGTGGGCAGTCGTACTTCGCCACCCACCTCGGCAACACGGTGTCCCCGGCGCTGATCGACGAGACGGTCCGGCAGTGCCTGACCGCCTCCCCGGTCGCGGCGATCCAGGTGCAGGAGGCCAACCTGGCCGCGTCGCACGAATCCGAGCTGGACCGGCTCGACCTGCCCACGCTGGTCGTACACGGCGACGCGGACGCCTCGGCCCCGGTGGACCTCACCGGCCGACGTACCGCGAAGGCGCTGCCGGGCTGCGTCTACCGCGAGTACCCGGGTGCGGGGCACGGCCTGTACGTGACCCACGCCGCCGCGCTGAACGGCGACATCCTCGACTTCCTCAGGTCCTGAGGTCGTCGGCGGTACCCGCGGCGGGCCGGGCCCGGTCGGTGGAACCCGCGCCGGCCGGGCCCGGTTCGGCCCCCTGCCGGCGAAGCCCGGCCGGGCGTGGTCCGAGCCGGAGGTGCCCGGCGGGGCGTGATTCGGCCGGGCCGGATTCGGCTAGGCAGAGTTCGGCCGGTCGCTGCCCGGCCCGGCGAGGCGTACGTCGGTGAGGCGTACGCCCACCGGGTGGCAGAGCCAGTGGTGGCCGCCGAGACCGGCCGGATCGGTCAGCTCGGCGGCGTACGTGGCGGCGGCCAGCGCGCGCAGGTACCCGGCCGGGTCCGTGCCGGCGAGTGCCAGCGGCGGGCGGGCGCCGGAGACGCCGAGTGCGTGCAGCGCGTCGCGCTGCCGCAGCAGGGCGGCACCGGGGCGGAGCAGGGGATCCCAGGCGACGTGCGAGGTGAGGTCGCGGGACCCGTCCGGCACCGGGACGACCTGGCGGCCGTGCCGGTAGCTCGTCAGGCTGCCGCCCGGCGGGCGTGCGTCGGCCCGGTGGCCGTAGTCCACCGCGAGGCCGAGCCCGCGACGGATGAGGGCGACGGCGCCGGCCCAGGCGTGGTCGCGCGGCCAGCCGATCTCCGCGCGGTCGCCCGGCACCGTCAGCGGCCACCAGTCACGCAGCCAGTCGGCGTCCCGTCCGGTCACGGGCGGCCCGGCCGTCTCCACGCCCGTGGACGGGTCGACGAGTACCTGCCGCACCGTGCCGTCGGTACCGCACTCGGCGACGTCCACGGGAACGTTGTCGAGCCACTCGGTCGCGACGAGCAGTCCGGTGATCCCCCGCGGCGGCTCGGTACGCCAGTCGATCCGCGCGGGCAGGTCGTCCGGCCGGCCGGATCTCTCGACGGCGGTGAGCCGGAGCCGACCCGACAGCTCCGCGGGTACGACGGAGGCCAGGTCACGCAGCAGTTCGCCCCACCCAGCGCCCAGGTCCACGACGTCCAGCGGGTCGGGGTGCCCCAGGGTCACGTCCAGCGACACCAGCAGCCGGGACACCGCCGCGGCGAACAGCGGGCCGGCATGGACGCTGGTGCGGAAGTGACCGGCCGGTCCGGCGCCGGTGGTGAAGAAGCCGCGCGGACCGTACAGCGCCTCCTGCGTCGCCTCGCGCCAGCCCAGCATCCGTTCATCCTGCCCGGGGCCGGTGGGCCGGTGGGCCGGTGGGCCGGTGGGCCGGTGGGCCGGTGG
>JBAUUM010000199.1:0-3754 GCA_049582705.1 Actinocatenispora sp. | reverse complement strand
CCCTCGGGGTCGGCCCCCGAGGGCGAGCGGCGGTACGGGTGTCAGTCGGTCAGCAGGCGGGCCAGCCAGGCCAGGGCCAGCGGATACCGGTACTCGATGGCGCCGTGCCCGCCCTGGAACAGCTCGTAGTAGACGCTGCCCGCCGGGACACCCGCGGCGAGCACCGCGTCCCGGAACGCGCCGGCACCCGCGTCGAGATGGAACTCGTCCTCGGTGCCGGCGTCGATCCACAGGCCGCGCAGTGACCGCAGGGCCGTCGCGTACCCGGGCTCGGCGGCCATCACCACCGGGTCCAGCGCGAGCCACCGCTCCCACACCTCCGGGACCACCCGGCCGTACGAGTCGAACGGCAGTCGCACCGTGCCGTCCTCCTCGGCCGACCACGCGGCCGACACGCCGTAGAGCATCATCAGGTCCATGTCGGTCTTCTTCGACAGCGGCACGCGGCTGCGGAAGTCGGTGAGGAACGCCTCGATCGACCCGCCGTACGCGTCGCGCAGGATCCGGGACAGCCGCGGGAACATCGGCCGGTAGCAGACGTCGAACAGGGCGTCGCCGGCGTGCGTGGCCAGCGCGCCGAACACCTCCGGCCGCAGCATCGGCAGCACCATCGCGCCGTACCCGCCGGACGACTTGCCCGTGATGGCGCGGTGGTCGCGGTCCGGCACGGTCCGGTAGTTCGCGTCGACCCAGGGCACCACCTCGTCGCACAGGTACGACAGGTACCGCCCGGTGCCGGGCGAGTCGACGAACTGGCTGCCACCGAACGCGGTCCAGCAGTCCACGTACACGACCAGCACCGGTGGCGTGTCGCCGCGCGCGAACAGGGCGTCGGCCAGTTCCGGGAACGGCTGGCGGAACGGCGACCGGTTGTTCCACATGGCCAGGTGACCGCTGTACCCCTGGAGCACGTAGACGACCGGGTAGCGCCGCTCGTCCGCCCCGTACCCGGGCGGCCGGTACACCCACAGGGGTCGGCGATGCGGGTCCCCCAGCGGATTGTCCCAGAGAAGCGCGCTGTCGAACTCGTGCTCGTCGATGGTCCCGGCCATCTCACCCCGCCACGGCAGCATGCCCACACCCTGCCATCCGGAGTCCAGCACCGCAGGCCGCCCGCGCCGGCCGACGGTACGGGTCAGGACTCGCCGAGCGGCGCCGGCGGTTCGCTGCCGGTCAGGACTCGTCCACCGGCGCCGGCGGTTCGCTGCGGGTCAGGATGTGCCCCAGGCCGGTCCGCGTCGCCAGCACCATGATCCGCTCACCGGGCTGCAGGTGCCGGCCGGGATCCGGGTTCCACTGCCATCTGCCGTCCGCGGTACGCACCGCGACGATCCGGGACTGGCCCGGCTCGTGCGCGTCCCGCACCGGCCGGTGCGCCAGTACCGCGCCCGCGCTGACCGGAGCCTCGGCGATGACCAGCTGCCGTCGGCCGACCGGGATCGTGTTGGTCACCTGCCGCTCCACCAGCGCCGCCGCGAACTTGGGCGCCGCCAGGTACGCCACGCTGCGGGACCTGGTGATGCCGAAGTGCTCCTGGACCCGGGCGGCCAGGTCGGCGTCGAACAGCCGCAGCACCACCCGCAGGTCGGCACGGGTCGCCCGCGCGTTCAGGGCGATCTCCAGGTTGGTGGCGTCGTCGCTGCTGACCGGCACCAGGGCACGGCACGTGTCCACGTTCGCGCGGGCCAGCGTGTACGCCCGGGTGGCGTCGCCGATGATGAGCGGAATGCCGCGGCGGCGGGCGAAGACGACCCCCGGCCCGCGGTCGTCCTTCTCGATGGCGATGACCCGCTCACCCATGTCGTCGAGCTGCCGGATGATGCGGGCGCCCACGTCGCCGAGCCCGGCGACGATGACGTGGCCGCCCCGGGGTCGCGGCCGGGCCTCGCGCGACGCCGTGAGCCTGGCCCGCACCACCCAGTCGACCAGGGCCGCGGTGATGGCGGGCGTCAACGCCACCCCGGCGATCATCGTGACCGCCTGGATCGCGCGTTCCATCCCGGAGAACGTCGCGTCGGGATCGCCGGCACCGGCGATGGTGAGGACCGTGGCGTACAGCGCGAACCCGACCGGCTGGTGCAGGAGGACCACCCGCATCGGCACCCCGACCAGGATCAGGCCGAGCAGCACCGCGGTGACGATCGTCAGGCTGCGCCGCAGGTTGACCCGCAGCGCGTCACGGACCACCCGCAGGATGCGCCGCCGTGGACTGCGCTCGTCACGCTGGTCGTCCCAGAAGTCCTCCTGCGCCGGTTCGCGTCGACCGTCCGCGGTGGCGAGGACCAGATCGGTGGGCTGCTCGCTGTCCGGCAGCAGGCGCGGGCCCCCGGCCTGGTCCATGTCGGTCGCCAGCGTGCACACGACCCGCTCCGGCGACACTTCCTGGCGTACCACGACCACGAACGTCCGCTTCGGCAACCGGATCGGCGCCGGCCGGTCCAGCGCCGCCGCGACGAACGCCGGCGCCGCGGTGGCCGCGTCGGACAGCGCCGTACAGTCCGCGAACAGCTCGTGCACCCGGTCCCGGAGGTTGCGGTTGGACATCCGGATGACGAGCCGCAGCTTCCGGTTGAACTCCTGCGCCCGCAGCGCCGCGTGCAGGTTGCCGACGTCGTCGTCCGCGGCCAGCGCCAGCGAACGGGCCTGCTGCAGCTTGGCCTCCTGGAAGGCCTTGTCGTCGAGCCGTTCGGCGACGACCATCCGGACCCGGTCGAGCGCCGCGATGTCGGGCGCCTTGTTGGTCGTACGGGACGGCACGATGACCGTCACGTCCTCCCCGTGCCGGGTCACCAGCTCCTCGACCACCCGGTAGGTCAGCTGGTTGGCACCGCAGACCACCACGTGCGGGCGGTTGGGTCGCCGGGGCACGCGCCACGGCGGGGTGGGCAGCGATGGCGTGATGGGGGGCACATCACCGATGCTAACGAGTGCGTGCTTTACCCCTCACCGTTCCACTGTGGTGACGGTGGACGGTTCGGCGGTGGGCCGCCACCACGCCGGTCCTCACCCGGAGCTGGCGGATGCGGTGACCGCGGCCCCGGCCACCGCACCACCGGTCAGGCGGTCTGCCCGCTCACCTTGTACGAGGGGGCGCCCTTGTTCGGCACCGCGTAGACGCCCAGCGTGCCGAGGACGGCGAGCCCGATGTTAAGCCACTCCGGTCCGGTCACGCCGCCGGAAATGTAGGTCACCAGAAGGTTCAGCACCGTGAGGACCGCGGCCACCGCCGCCTTGGCCCAGGTCAGGGTCGGCACGTTGGCCGTCGCCCAGACGCCGACCGCGGTGGTCACCGAGATCGCCACCTGGATCCATTCGACCGTACTGACGTGTCCGTCGGAGAGTGCGGAGACGAGTACGGTCGCGACCGCCGCGGCGACCGCCACCAGGAACTTCAGGTACTTCGACAAGGGGATACTCCCTCACTCGAACATGTGTTCGACTGCTGTGGTGCGGGTTGTGGGCAGATGGTGGAACGGTCAGTGGGGTACGTGGCACCGGATATGGCTCCGGCTGGAAACAAACGGGACACAATGGATCGTCACCCAGTTGGGGCCGGACAGGCAAGACCGGACCGCCAGCTATCGGACAGAAAGTGCCGCCCGGGCGGACATCGATTCCGTCCTGACGGACTGGCGGTGGGACTGGCGTGACGTCACCGGCACGTGGGACCCGTCGCCGCCCGACCGTGAGTGAGCCGCCGAGGCCTGAGCCACGATGGGTGTGGTGGACGGCCTCGCGCCGATCATGGGTCGGC
>JBAUUM010000198.1:0-4405 GCA_049582705.1 Actinocatenispora sp. | reverse complement strand
GCCCGTCGCAGCGCCGCGCCATCGCGTACCCGTCGAACGCGGCGCCGACGGCGCCCGTGCCGGCGAGCAGCAGCACCCCGTCGCCGCGTCCGGCACCCGCCGCGTAGGCGATGTCCAGGTCGGTACCGACCCGCGGGTTGCCCGGCAGGTCGACCGAGTGCCACGCCTCGTCCGCGATGAGCTGCGCCCGGTCCGGCACCGCGGCGCTGCCGGCCATGCCGATCACCCCGGCGACCACCCGGGCCGGGTCGTGTCCGGCGAGCGCCCCGCGCAGCGCGGTGGCGATGTTGCCGGCCGGGTCACCGGTACTGGACCGCAGGTTCCCGCCGGGTCCGGTGCCCCGCCCGAGCACGGCGCCGGACGCGTCGCACAACACCACCTTGGAACTGGTGCCGCCCACGTCCGCGCCGACCACCAGCGGGTACGTACCCATGCCGCCTCCCGGTAACTGCCAGCGTCTATGTTCGGTACGAAGGAAAACTACCGCCTTCGACGAGCGCGTCCCCGAGGAGCACACGTGGCACCCGGCACCGGCACCGTCCCTGAGATCGACCGTCTCGAACCGGGGGCCACGGCGCTGGCGCCCATGGTGGGGCGGGCCCTGGAGTACGACGCGGACGAGGCGCCGCAGCTGCTGCACCGGCTGGCCACACCGCCGCACCGGCGTCGTACGGTCTGGCTCGGCGCCGGCGCCCTCGGCCTGGTGGCCGCCTCGGTCAACGGCGCCGATCCGACGGTCGGGCACCTCGACCTGCTCGCGGTCGACCCGGACCACCGGCGCGCCGGCATCGGCTCGGCGCTGGTCACCGCCGCCGAGCGGGCCCTGTGGGACCTGGGCGTGCGGGAGGTCCGGTGGTGCGGCAACCCGCCCTGCTACGCATGGCCCGGCGTCGACGTGCGGTACACGCCGGCGATCTGCTGCGCGGGCGCCCTCGGCTACGAGCAGTACATGGCCGCCCAGAACATGGTGGTGGACCTCGCCGACGCGGACCTGGCCACCGCGGCCGACGAGGAGCGGCTGGCCGGCGAGGGCGTGACCGTCCGCCGGGGCACCGCCGACGACCTGCTGGCACTGCACGACTGGGCGATCCGGGTCTGGAACCCGTCGTGGGCCTGGGAGATCGAGCAGTCCGTACTGGCCGACGGCGCCGGGCTGCACGTCGCGCTGCGCCGCGAGGACGGCGCGATCCTCGCGTTCGCCGGCCACGGCGCCAACCGGCCGAGCTGGTTCGGTCCGATGGGCACCGACCCGGACGCCCGCAAGCTCGGCCTGGGCAACGTGCTGCTGCGACGCTGCCTCGCCGACCAGCGCGAGGCGGGCCACGCGACGGCGCAGATCGGCTGGGTCGGCCCCGTACCGTTCTACGCGCGCACCGTGGGCGCGCGCCTGGACCGCATCTTCTGGATGTACCGCAAGAGCCTGACCTGACGCCCCACCCCGGCCGCCTGCGCCCCACCGCCCCTGTGGGCATTTTCCCCGAATCTACGTCGTGTCCTGTTTTACAGAACGGACAAAGCGGGATAATGCCTCTTCTCGACGCCTCCAGGTGGGCATTCTTCCGTTTTCTACCTTATGAGAAATGCTGCATAACGTAGAAAACGGGAAAATGCCCTCGGGTCCTGCCCGCAACCCCAGGCAGTGGGCGGAGGGCGGTCCCGGGACCGGGCGGCGGTCAGGGCAGGTCGAGGACCTGACGGCCACCGGACGGCGCGGCGAGCGCCACCGCCCGGGTGGTACCGGCCAGGCAGCCCCGCATCGTCATCAGCGCGGTGTAGTAGTCGATGTAGCGGAAGCCGTACGTCTCGCCGCGCGCGAACGCCTGGCCCTGGATGGCAGCGCGCCACGCATCGTACGCCGCGTCGGGCACCGGCACGTACACCGACGGCGGGAAGTCCTCGGCGTCCTCCCAGTTCTCCGCGTACAGGAAGCGGGCGACGCCGTGCCGGGGCAGCGCGTGGTCCATCGGCAGGCCGGCGAGGAACCGGCCCCGCTCGGCGAGCGTCGAGGCGTGCGTGTGGTCGGTGTGGATGCTGCGGGGCCAGTGCGCCACGATCACGTCGGGCCGGATCTCCCGGATCACGTCGGCGACGCGCCGCGCCAGGTCTTCGGTGGGCGCCAGGAAGCCGTCGCTCTGGTCGTCGAAGACCCGGAACTCCGCACCGATCCCGGCCGCGAAGGCGGTGCCCTCGGCGATCTTCTGCTCCTTGTACTCCGCGGGGGACAGCCGCGGGTGGCCGCGTTCGCCCGGGGTGAGGGCGAGGATCGCGGCGCGATGCCCGGCCTGCGCGTACGTGGCGAGCAGCGGACCGGCGGTGAGGTCCATGTCGCCGATGTGTCCGCCGACGGCCAGCACGGTGCGGGTCATGAGCTGTCTTCCCTTCAGGGCCGGCCGGTCAGTTCGGCGCGCATCACCCGGAACCGACGGGTCACGGTGAAGCCGGTCCTGAGGTACAGCTGACCCGCGGGGGACTTCTCGCCGGTCCACAGGAACCAGGCGCTGTGCGCGCCGAGCGCGCGCATCCGTTCCAGGGTGAGGTGCAGCAGGACCTTGCCGAGGCCGGTGCCGCGGCGGCTCTCCAGCACGCCGAACGGTCCGAACCGCTCGGTCATCCCCTCGTACGCCTCGTGCATGGCCCAGCCGACGAGGGTGCCATCCGGTTCGCGGGCGGTCACGATGCGGTCGGTGGGGGTGCCGGCGGTGACGCAGGCGCGGATGGCCCGCGCCCAGTCCGGGTTGAACTCGTCGTTGGCGAGCCGGACCAGGTCGACCAGTTCGTCGTCGGTGGGCGTGCCGAACGTGTACCCGTCGGCGGTCAGCGCCCGGATCCGGTCGGCGACGTCGGCGGGTACGGCGTAGTCGACGAGGCCGCGGTCCATCGCGGCGGCCTCGTAGCGGGTCCGGAAGCCGTGCCGTTCGAGCAGCCGCAGCGCGCACGGGTACGCCGCCGCGTCGAGGCCGGGCAGGATGTAGTTCGGCGTGTACGAGGAGAACTCGACGGTGGTGTGCCCCTGGTGCCGCAGCCAGTCGAGGGCGGAGCGCAGTACCGCGTCGCCGACGCCACGGCGCCGGGCCTCGGGGACGACGAAGAAGAACGGGATCCAGCCGTTGCCGGGTTCCAGGTCCGCGCCGACCATGGCGACGCGACGGCGTACCGCGTAGGCGGCGCCGACGATCCGGTCGCCGTCGAGCGCGACGCGCAGGCCGGCGGGGTCGAAGTTGGGGTCCAGCAGCACCAGGTCGCGGAACCGCCGAGGGGTGACGGGGTCGTTGTGCACGCTGCGCCGCCAGGCGTCGACGAGGCGCTCGCCGTCGCCGACCCGGAACTCCCTCACCGTCGCCATGTGCCGCCCATCCCCACGCTCGACCGGTTGCGTTGGAAAACTACCTACCAACGATCGAGTGCGTCAATTATTTTCCACATGACGGGCAGTGGACGGCGGCCGGACGCCCGCGACCGCGTCGAACGTCAGCCGCAGGGCCGCCAGGGTCGCGTCGTAGGTACGCTGCGCGACCGCCACGAAGATGCAGTCCACGATCGCCAGCTGGGCGATCCGACTGGCCATCGCGCCGGACCGGAACGTCGTCTCGCGTACCGCGGTGGTCAGCACCAGGTCCGCCTCTCGTGCGGCCGGCGAGTGCGCCGAGTTCGTGATCGCCACCGTCACGGCCCGGTGCCGGCCCGCCTCACGCAGCACGTTCACCGTCTCCGCGGTGTGCCCGGTGTGCGTCAACCCGAAGGCCACGTCGCCCGGACGCAGCAGCGCCGCGGCGACCAGTGCGTCGTGCGGGTCACCGAACCAGAACGCGCCACGCCCGATCCGGTACAGCTTGCGTTGCAGGTCGTGCGCCGCGAACCCGCTCGCCCCCAGCCCGTACAGGTTGATCCGGTCGGCACCCGCCACCGCGTCCACGACCTTGGCCAACGCGTCCAGGTCGAGCTGCTGCACCGTCTCCTCGACCCCGCGGGCGTCCGCGTACCCGATCTTCTCGACCACCTCGCGCAGGCTGTCCGACCGCCCGATGTCGGCGCCCAGCTCACGGTGACCGGCGGCGCGGGCCGCGTCGCGTCCCAGCTCCGTCGCCAGCGCGAGCCGCAGCTCCGGGTAGCCCCGGAAGCCGGTGGTGCGGCAGAACCGGATCACGGTCGTCTCGGAGGTGTGGCACTCCTCCGCGAGTTCGGTGATGGTCATCCCGACCACCATCGACGGCTGGCCCAGTACCGCGTCGGCGACCCGCCGCTCGGCCGGCGCCATGGTCGACGACAGCGACCGGATGTGGTTCTGCACGCTCGACAGGCCCGGCCCCACGTTCTGCGGGTCGGCGGGCGCGGCATTCCGGCGGCTCACCACGGCACCTCCCTTCGACACCTCGCTGGCGGTCCGGCCCGCGGCACGGCCCGGTCG
>JBAUUM010000197.1:0-28330 GCA_049582705.1 Actinocatenispora sp. | reverse complement strand
GCCGAACCCGCCGCGCCCCGCCCCGCCCGCAAGGCCCGCGGTAAGGGCCCCGCCGACCTGACCGTCACCCTGACCTGGCAGGACGGCGACTGGAGCGTGCAGGCACACCGCGGCACGAAGGTGCTCGCCAAGCCCACCCCGGTACGGGCGGTGGACGCGCTGCGCATGGTCGGCCAGCTCGACGCCCCCGCCGTCGTCGACGCCGTCAACGAGATCGTCGACGCGGCCCGCGCCGCCGCCGCCGACCGCGCCGAACGCCTGCGTCAGGAACTGGCCGAGGTCGAAGCCCGGCTCGCCGAACTGCCCGAGGCGCACTGAGCGGGCCGCCCCGGCCGAGCGCACCGGCCGAGGCGCGTTGAGCGGGCCAGGCCGGGCCGGCCACCTCCGGAGACGGCACCGACGGCACACCCCGTACCGTGGGTCACCAGACGGTCCGCCAGGCCGCCACCCCACGCCGGCCAAGCCCTACACTGTGCCAGATTCTCTGGGCCGGCCCGGCTCGACCGACACCCCTCGGGAGGCGATGTGCCCCGCGGCAGCCACGCCAAGGGTGGCCTGCGCTCCCACCGGCGCAGGATAGGTAAACACCTGGTCATCGCGCCGTGGATCATCATCACCATGGTGTCGGTGCTGGTCCTGGCCGGCCTGTCCACCGGGTACGTGTACCTGGTCACCCGCGGCTGCGACGGCGCCCCGGTCACCGCCACCGTCGTGGCCGACCCCGGCGTCTACAGCATCCTGCAACGCCAGGCCCAGAGCTGGGAGACCACCGACCCGGCCGTGGACGGGCACTGCGCCAAGGTCAACGTGCAGGCCAAGGACTCCGCCAGCACCGCCTCCGTCCTCGCCCCCACCTGGGACCCACGCACCGACGGACCCCGCCCCGACGTGTGGGTACCCGAATCCACCCAGTGGATGCAGCTCGCCGCGTACCGCCAGGACGCCGCCCGGATGCTGCCCGACAAGCAGCCCAGCCTCGCCCGCAGCCCCGCGGTGATCGCCATGCCCGCCCCGATGGCCAAGGCGATCGGTGCCCCGAAGACGAAACTGACCTGGCACGACCTGGCCACCGGCGACAAGTACGCCGGCAGCCGATGGGCGCTGCACGGGCACCCCGAGTGGGGCGCGTTCAAGTTCGCGATGAGCAACCCGACCGTGTCCACCGCCGGGCTGCACGCGCTGACCGCCATCGCCGACGCCAACGACAACGGCGACATCACCAACGACGAACGCACCCTGCTCAACCGGCTCTGGCAGATCAAGTCCGATTACCGGCCCGACACCGACGGCATCCTGCAGGGCCTGACCCTCAAGGACGCGACCAGTTCCAAGGCCGCGCTCGATGACGTGTCCGCGTTCCCCGCCCTGGAACAGGACGTCGCCGCGTACAACGAGGCCAGCCCCCGGGTGCCGCTGGCCGCCGTCTACCCCAAGGACGGCAGCACCGACGCCAACTTCCCCTACCTCGTACTCAAATGGACCAGCACCGCCAACCACCGCGTCGACTCCACCGCGCAACACCAACGCGACGACGTCGCCCGCGCCTTCCTGAAGACGCTCCGCAGCTCGGCCGGGCGTAAGGCGTTCCTCAGCGAAGGGTTCCGCGACGCCAACCGCCGCCCCGGCACCGGCCTCACCGCCGCCAACGGCGTCGCCCGCACCGTACCGACGCTGCCCCGCGCGGTCATGACCCCCGACTCGGTCAGCCAGACCGTGTCGAACTGGTCGGCCATCAGCCAACCCAGCAACGTGCTGGTCGTGATGGACGTGTCCGACGACATGGGCACCGAGGTACAGGGCACCGGGAAGACGAAACTGCAGATCGCCGGGCAGGCCGCGGCCAACGCGATCTCCCTGTTCGGGCCGCAGGCCACGATCGGGCTGTGGGCGTACTCCAGCCAACTCGACGGCGACAAGGACTACCAGAAGATCGTCGACGTCGGCAACATCAACGACACCATCAACGGCGGCACCCGCGGCACCGCGATCCGTGACAAGCTGCCCAGCCTGTACACCGGCGGCCAGCCCGGCCTGTTCAACGCCACCAAGGCCGCGTACCAGTGGATGCGCGACCATTACCGCGCCGGCGCCAGCAACCAGGTCGTCGTCATCACCGGCACCGGCGAGGACTCCGGCGACGGCGATGGCCTCGCCGGGCTGACCTCCGACCTGAGCCGGTCACAGGACAAGGACCATCCGCTGCCCGTCGTCACCGTCGGGTACGGCTCGTCGATCGACATGACCGCGCTGCAGACCATCGCGCAGTCCAGCAACGGTCGCACCTACGCCACCAGCAGCCCCACCGAGATCAGCAAGGTGCTGCTCACCGCCCTGTTCAGCGGTCCGCCACCACCGCAGTGAGCGCCGCGGCGCGGTGACCGGGACGGCATCCCATACCGGGACGATTCCACCTCTGACCAGGTGCGCCGCCGCCCACCGGGCGACCGGACGAACAGTTCGCATCGTCACTCCAGGGCACACCGGGTCGTTCAGTTGACCAGACGCGTCACCATGGCAAGCGTCCCGACCCCACCAACTCGCAGCCCCCGGAGACACCACGATGTGTGCTCACCAACCGACCTGCCCCGCCGCGGACCGAACCGACCGAGACGCCGCCCGCGTCGTGTCCGCCCACCCCGAGCAGGGCTGGAGCCTGCTGTGCAACGGTGTCGTCTGCTTCGACGACACCGGTGAACTGCTCCCCGACGGAATCTCCGTGGCGCCGCACCGCGGCCCCGCGTGCCACGCGGCCTGACCCGCACCCTGGGCCAGGCCACCACCGCACCGCCCCGCGCGCCGCAATCCACCCGCCGCGCTCGGCCCGTATCCGACCCGCCGCGGTACCGCGGCAGAAGTGCGCCACACGGGGCGCACGGCCAACGCGACACCACGCGCCGGCCGACGCCCGCACCGGCCTGGGTCAGCTCGACTCGGCGAACGCCTCCGGCGACGGGCACGCACACACCAGGTTCCGGTCACCGTAGGCACTGTCGATCCGCCGCACCGGCGGCCAGTACTTCCCGCGCTCACCACCGCCCGACGGGTACGCGGCGACCCGACGCGAGTACGCGTGCGGCCACTGGTCGTCGGTCAGCATCCGCGCGGTGTGCGGCGCGTTCGCCAGCGGGTTGTCCCCCGCCGGCCACTCACCCGACTCGACCTTGCCGATCTCGCCGCGGATCGCGATCATCGCGTCGATGAACCGGTCCAGCTCGGCCAGGTCCTCGCTCTCCGTCGGCTCCACCATCAGCGTCCCCGCCACCGGGAACGACATCGTCGGCGCGTGGAAACCGTAGTCGATCAGCCGCTTCGCGACATCGTCCACACTCACCCCCGACGCCTTCGTGATCGGCCGCAGATCCAGGATGCACTCGTGCGCCACCAGACCCTTGCTGCCCGCGTACAGCACCGGGAAATGCGCGCGGAGCCGCGACGCCAGATAGTTCGCCGCCAGTACCGCCGCACCGGTGGCCTGCGTCAACCCGTCCGGGCCCATCAGCCGCAGGTACGCCCACGAGATCGGCAGGATCCCCGCCGACCCGAACGGCGCACCCGAGATCGTCGGCGCCGCGTCACCCGCCGCCGCGTTCAGCTCCGGCCGCGCCGGATGCCCCGGCAGGTACGGCGCCAAATGCGCACGCACCGCGACCGGACCGACACCTGGGCCGCCGCCGCCGTGCGGAATGCAGAACGTCTTGTGCAGGTTCAGATGCGACACGTCGGCACCGAAATGACCCGGCCGCGCGTACCCGAGCAACGCGTTCAGGTTCGCGCCGTCCACGTACACCTGGCCACCGGCCTCGTGCACCTTCGCGCACAGCTGCGAGATCCCCGTCTCGTACACACCATGCGTCGACGGGTACGTCACCATGATCGCCGCCAGCCGGTCCGCGTGCTCCCCGACCTTCCGGTCCAGGTCGACCAGGTCCACGTTGCCCTGCTCGTCGCAGCCGACCACCACCACCCGCATCCCGGCCATCACCGCCGACGCGGCGTTCGTGCCGTGCGCCGACGACGGGATCAGACACACGTCGCGCTGCCCGTCACCGCGGGCGGCGTGGTACGCGTGGATCGCCATCAACCCCGCCAGCTCACCCTGGCTTCCCGCGTTCGGCTGCAGGCTGACCGCCTCGTAGCCGGTCACCTCGCACAGCCACGCCTCCAGATCCGCGATCAGCGACGCGTAACCCTCGGTCTGGTCCGCCGGCGCGAACGGGTGGATGTCCGCGAACTGCGGCCACGTCACCGGCTCCATCTCCGCCGTCGCGTTCAGCTTCATCGTGCACGAACCGAGCGGGATCATCCCCCGGTCCAACGCGTAGTCCTTGTCCGCCAGGTCCCGCAGGTAGCGCAGCATCGCCGTCTCCGACCGGTGCGCCGCGAACACCGGATGCGTCAGGTACCCGCCGGTGCGCAACAACTCCGCCGGCAGCGCCTCGCCGTACCCGGCGTCCAGCTCGCTGATGCTCGGCACCTCGATACCGAACGCCCGCCACACCGCCAACAGATCCCCGTCCGTGGTGGTCTCGTCGCAGCTGACACCGACCGTGTCGGCGTCCACCAGACGCAGGTTGACGCCCGCGTCACGGGCCGCCGCCACCACCCCCGCGGCACCGCCCGGCACCCGCGCCACGACCGTGTCGAAGAACCGCTCGTGCAGCACCCGCACCCCACCGGCGCGAAGACCCTCCGACAACACACCCGCCAGCCGGTGCACCCGGGCCGCGATCCGCCGCAACCCCTCCGGCCCGTGGTACACCGCGTACATGCTCGACATCACCGCCAGCAGCACCTGCGCCGTGCAGATGTTGCTGGTCGCCTTCTCCCGCCGGATGTGCTGCTCACGGGTCTGCAACGCCAACCGGTACGCCGGCTGCCCGTCCGCGTCGCGGCTGACCCCGACCAACCGGCCCGGCATCATCCGCTCCAGACCCTTACGCACCGACATGTAACCGGCGTGCGGGCCACCGAACCCCACCGGAACACCGAACCGCTGCGCCGAACCCACCACCACGTCCGCACCGATCTCACCCGGCGGCCGCAGCAGACACAGACCCAGCAGATCCGCCGCCACCGTCACCACCGCGCCCCGCTGCTGTGCCTCGGCGACAAGCCCCGCATGGTCGACGACCCGACCCGACGCCCCCGGGTACTGCAACAGCACCCCGAACACGTCCCCGTCCGGCAACCCGTCCACCAGGTCCGCGACCCGCACCTCGATACCCAACGGCAACGCCCGGGTCCGCAGCACCGCCAACGTCTGCGGCAACACGTCCGCATCCACCAGGAACGCGTTCGACGTGGCGCGCTTGTTCGCGCGCCTGGCCAGCATCATCGCCTCGGCCGCCGCCGTCGACTCGTCCAGCAGCGACGCCCCCGCCACCGGCAACCCGGTCAGGTCCTCCACCACCGTCTGGAAATTCAGCAGCGCCTCCAACCGGCCCTGACTGATCTCCGGCTGGTACGGCGTGTACGCCGTGTACCAGGCCGGGTTCTCCAACACGTTGCGCACGATCACCGGCGGCGTGTGCGTGCCGTAATACCCCAGCCCGATCATCTGCACCATCGTCCGGTTCGCGTCCGCGACCCGCCGCAGCTCCGCCGACACCTCCGCCTCCGTGCCCGCCGGCGGCAACCGCAGCCCCGACGTCGCCCGAATCGCCTCCGGCATCGCCGCGTCCAGCAGCTCCTGCACCGAGGAATACCCGACCGTCTCCAACATCCGCTGCTGCTGCTCGGCGCTCGGCCCGATATGCCGCAACGAGAACGGCGTCGCCGTCAACTCCGCGAGCCCTTGCCCAGACGCAGGCGGTACGACATCGGCGGGACGAAGCCCGGAACTCACCGGTGCCCGGTCGGTCATCACGATCTCCAGGAGGTCGCCTCGGAGCGGGCCACTCGGCCCGCGCGGGGTCCTCCCCCTCTGTCCTCAAACCTGAGAGCTTCGACCCGGTGCCCGGGACTTGCCCCGTCGGTGAGACCCACGCCGCGCACGGCCCGCGCCTACTCTCCAGAGGTGCCTACCCACGCGGTCCTTTTGCCTGAGAGGTTCCGGGGAGGATTTGCCCCTTCGGCGCCGACCGGCACAACACCGGCCGGTCTCTCCCACGCGGGTCGTCGGCTTCCCCCAAACCGTACCAGCCGACACGGCCCGTCACGCCCGACCGCCACCCGCACGCGTGGCCCATCCCATAACCGTCACCGACCGCACCAATGCGCCCCGTGCACCACCCGCCACAGGCCGTCCCCGACGACCCCGAACCGCGCCCGTCAGCCCACGTGACGGCGAGCCCGCCGCGCCGCCAACTCGTCGCTCGCGGAAGGCACCACCGGCCCGTCCAACGCCGCCGCAGGCTCCGCCGGCAACTGCGCCAACGAACCCCGGATCTCCTTGAACGCCCCACCGATCGCGATGCCGAACACGCCCTGACCACCCTGCAGCAGGTCCACGACCTCCTCCGGCGACCGGCACTCGTACACCGTCGTACCGTCCGAGATCAACGTGATCTGCGCCAGATCCGCCACCCCACGCGACCGCAACTGGTCGATCGCCTTCCGGATGTTCTGCAACGACACCCCGGCATCCAGCAGCCGCTTGACCACCTTCAACACCACGATGTCCCGGAACGAGTAGAGCCGCTGGCTGCCCGACCCCGCCGCCGGGCGCACACTCGGCACCACCAGCGACGTCCGCGCCCAGTAGTCCAACTGCCGGTACGTGATCCCCGCCGCGTGGCACGCCGTCACACCGCGGTAACCGACACTCTCACCATCGGACAGGTCCTCGTCAACGGCGCCGAACAGCACTCCCTGCGCCGGATCCACGACATCAGACTCCTGCCCCACGACAGAAGCCCCATGCGGTCCGGATCGCCGTTCGTCCACTGTGACAACCTCCCCGCAACACACTGCCGGGCGCGACGCCGCCGGCACGCAGCGTGTGGCATCACCCTTGACGGTAGAAAAGCCGCGACGCGAGGCCAATCACGGACCACATCCGCGACCTCGCGACAGCCAAACCCTATACCGGCAACGACGGCCCCACGGCTCGACAGAGCCGCGACACGCCGAAGGCGTGACACGCGGAGCGGCAGAATGGTAGGCGCCAGGACGCCCCTCAGCCGGCGAAATCCTCCGGACTCACCTGATCGAGGAACTCCCGGAACTTCTCCACTTCGTCTTCCTGCTCATCCGGGATCACGATGCCCGCATCCTCAAGCACCTGCTCCGCGCAGCGGATCGTGGCACCCACCCGCAACGCCAACGCGATCGCATCCGACGGGCGCGCCGACACCCGCACCCCGTCACCGATCACCAGCTCCGCATAGAAGACGTTGTCCTTCAACTCGGTGATCTCCACCAACTGCAGCGGAGAACCCAACGCCGTCAACACATCCCGCAGCAGATCATGGGTCAACGGGCGGGCCGGCTTGACGCCCTGCTGCTCGAAAGCGATCGCGGTCGCCTCGACCGCACCGATCCAGATCGGCAGATACCGATCGCCGGACGCCTCCTTGAGCAACACGATCGGCTGATTGCCGGGCAACTCCACCCGGACACCGACCACGCTCAGCTCCTGCACCGCTGCCTCCGTCGCTCCCCGACGTGAACCCGCAATCACCAGGGTCCCGCCCGGCACACTGCCATCGCCCGGAAACACCACGGCATAGACGGCACGAACCACCCGTCACCAATGGATTCCCGCTTCTCCCTAGCACGTTACACGCGCAGTCGAGAGGTCGTCCGGCCACGCCGGCAGCAGACGACCGCCGCCAGCACCGCGCCAGCTACCCCCGCAACCCCGCCTGCACCAGGGCAGCATGCAACCGCAACGACAACGCCGCCAACTCACGGACGGTCTCCGCCGCCCGCGCCCGAGCCTCCGGATTACGCTGCCGCGCCAACGGGGCAACCACCTGTTCGAACAGCCCGATCTCCCGATCCGCCGCCGACCGGTACGACCGCAGATGCCGCGGCTCGACACCGAACTCGGCCAACTGCCCGACCACCCGCGCGATCTCCACAGCGTCCGTGTCGTACCAGCCACCCGGCCGCGCCGACACCAGACCGTACTGCTCCAGATCACGCAATTGCGCATCCGAGACACCCACGTGCTCGGCGAACTCCGCCCGGGACAACCGCACGTCCACACCGGAATCGAAATCCTGCGCCGACGGCAACTCCTCCACCGCCACCAACGGCGGCCGCGCCACCACCGCCCCACCAGCCGGAACCAGACCCTCGTCCAGCGCCGACAAGTGATCCCGGATAACCCGCAACGGCAGATACTGATCCCGCTGCGCGGTAAGGATGTACGTCAACCGGGCCACGTCGTCCCACGAATACTTCCGGTAACCGGACGGAGTCCGCTCCGGGTCCACGAGCCCTTCCGACTCCAGAAACCGCAACTTCGAAATGGTCGTGTCGGGAAAGTCCGCGCGCAGGTGAGCCAACACCTCACCGATGCTCATGCACGCCCGCGCCCCACTGATCGCCCGGGCCGAAGAGCCCTCGGACTCGGCCACCCTGCTCCCCTTACGCGTCGTCCACCTTGGGGCCGGCGATCAGCACCAGCCGAAACTTACCGACCTGGACCTCGTCACCATTGCTCAGAGTAGCTGTCTCCACCCGTTCCCGGTTCACATACGTACCGTTCAGACTCCCGACATCACGCACCGTGAACACGCCTGCCTCACGATGAAACTCCGCATGCCGCCGCGACACCGTCACATCATCCAGGAAAATGTCACTGTCCGGATGCCGGCCACTCGTCGTCACATCATGATCCAACAGGAACCGGGCACCGGCATTCGGCCCACGCCGCACCACCAACAACGCCGTACCAGGAGGCAACGAGCCCGCCAACCGGGTCGGCACCACGTCGGCATCACCCGAGTCCAACATCTCCTCGAGCGCACCAAGATTCAACGTCGACGTGACGTCGAGCGGCGGATACTCGTCGTCCGAGCGAGTCATCGGACCACCTCATGGTCGGGTCAGGGTCGGAACCCAGCCTGGCACACCAGACCGGCCAACATGGTCGACAACGCGACCCACCAACCCCAAACCACCCGCACCGGTCCGGACATTCCCGACGACCGCTACACGGCGACAACAAAGGGTCAACCGGCCGCAACAGCAGCTACCAGACTACGCCGCGATCACCACGCACCGGCACCTCAGCCCTCGCCAGTCAACTTCCGGTAACCCGACGCATCCATCAACCCGTCCACCGCCGCTGGATCCGACAGCCGGATCTCCAACATCCAGCCCTCCCCGTACGGCTCCCGGTTCACCAGATCCGGCTCATCCGCCAGAGCCTCGTTGCGAGCCGTCACCGTCCCCGCCACCGGCGCGTACAGGTCCGACACACTCTTGGTGGACTCGACCTCACCCACCGCCTGACCGGCCGTCACCTCGGCACCCGGCTCCGGCAGCTCCACGAACACAATGTCGCCCAACGAACCCTGCGCGAAGTGCGTGATGCCCACCCGCACCACGTCACCCGCGGGCCGCACCCACTCATGCTCCGACGTATACCGCAGATCCTCGGGAATCACGACTGTCCTCTCGCCGTCACGCCATCACCATGGCAACCACGCCACGAAACGCCACGCCAATGTACGACAAGCCCCGACTACGACACCGGCCGGGCATAACGAGGCTCCTCCACCTGCCGCACCGCCGACACATGCACCACCTTCGGCTGCCGCACCCGCACACTGCCCCCCGCCCGCCGCACCGAATCCACCACACCACCAGGAATGTTCAACGCCGCCTGCATCGTCGCCGGATCCCCGATCACCACCACCGTGAACGGCGCCGACAACCCCACCGACCCCACCTCGATACCAGAACCCGAATCAACGAACGACGTCGACGCCACCACCCGCACCGCACGACCACCCGACCCACTCACCTGCATCGCCTCCGCGCCCGCACCCCGCAACTCCTCCACCGCGTCCAACATCACCGACGACCGCACCGCCTCACGCCCCGAGGAGAACTGGATCGACAGACCCGGACCGTCCGCCGCCAACGTCCCCGCCAGGATCCCCAACTCGTCAGCACGCTGCCGCGCGTCGGCCAACGCGGCCTGCTTACCCCGCTGCCCCGAACTGATCTGCTGCTTCTGCCCGTTCAACGACGAGATCTCCCGCTGCAACCGCTCCTTGCGGGAATCCAGGTCGTCCAGGATCCGTACCAGATCCTCCTGCCGGGCACCCGACAACGCCTGGTCGGAGTTCGTACTCCCCTTCAACTGCACCGCCAACGCGAACCCCAGCAGCGCCACCAACACACCGATCAACGCACCCGAACGCGTGGGCAACCGGTGCGCCCACCACCGATGACCACCAGCACCCTCGGCGCCCTCGGCCGCATCCCCGTCGTCCCCATCGACCCCGTCGTCCTTGGCGGAACGCTCCGAATCGGAACCCGACGAACCCGCGGCCTCCTCGTCCCGCACCTCGTCCGTGCCAGCGTCCTCCCCGGCACCAGCCTCCGCCGCCGTCCCGGCACCGGACACCTCCCGCCGACCAGCCGCATCCTCCGACTCCGGCCGACCCGGACCAGGCCGCGGACGACCAGGCCGCGGCCGCCTCCCCGAACCGGCACCGTCCCCCGGCCGACCCGCCTCCGGCGGCTCCTGCGGCCCACTCATGCCTTGAACACCGTCTGACGGATGGCCGCCACATTCGCGAAGATCCGCATCCCCAGCACCACGACCACCCCCGTCGACAGCTGACCACCGACCCCCAGCTTGTCCCCCAGGTAGACGATCAACGCCGCCACCAACACGTTCGACACAAACGAGATGACGAACTGCTTGTCGTTGAACTCCTTACGCAACCAGGCCCGCACACCACCCGTCACCGCGTCCAACGCCGCCACCACCGCGATCGGCAGATACGCCTGCAGACCCGCCGGCACCGAAGGCTCCAACACCAACCCCAGCACAACCCCGGCGACCAACGCCGCCAACGCGATCACCGGCCACCCCCCGACCGCGAACCCGACGGCGTACCCGACGAGCCCGGCACCGGACTCGACGGCGTCGCGGGGTGCGCGTACCGCAACTGCGGATCCGGCGCCGCCGGCAACGTCAACTCATCCGCCGAACTCATCGAGAACCCCATGTCGTACCGCTTCGTGAACTCCCGGTACCGCGCCGCCGTCCCCGACCCGTCAAACCGCGAACGCATCGAGTCAGGCCCCACAGCGGTCACCCGGTACGGACTGGTCACCGGTCGAAAGTCCACCAGGATCGCCTCTCCCGCGGTACGGATGGTCGACGTGGCACCCAGCCGCTGGTTGTCCACCGCGACAGCCTCCGCGCCATCCCGCCACAACTCGTTGACCACATGCTGCAGATCCAGATCCAGCACCCGACCCAGATTCTCCGAACTCGCCTTACCCGTCACCGGATCCCGCGGATCAGGCGCATCCGTCAGGACCACCACGGCACCCGGCCCGGCAACCTTCGACAGACCCGTCGCCGACTCCAGACCCCGCAACCGCTCCGCCGCGTCCGACCCGGCACTGTCCGAGGACAACGCCCGGTCCCGGTCCCGCGCCACATCTGCCCGCAACGCCTCGTCCCGACGCTGCAACCGGTCGGTCTCCGTCCGCTGACTCTTCACCTCGTTCACCAGCTTCGACCGCGCCCGGTCAGCCCCCGGCTGCGACGCCACCGCATGCTGATAGGTCACCGCGATCAGCAGACCGAACACCAGCAGCACCGCCGCCGTGCCGGTCTTCGCCAGACCCCGCTGCCACCACGGACCCGGACCACTCGCCCGACGCCGCTCGGTCGCCGCCGCGTACCCCGGCTCCAGCGACGACTCGTACAACCGGGCCAGCAGATCCGCGCCGAACGCCTTACCCCAGGTCGCACCGGTCGGCCCCGGACCCGCCGGCGGACGGTCCGGCCCGCTCACGACCGACCCGATCTGGCCACCCGCACCACCTGGACGACCTGGATCAGGTACAGCGCCCCGGCGTACCAGTACAGCGCCGCGCCCCACAGCGCCAGCGCCCACCCGAACGGCCGCCCCACCGTCTCCATCCACCCGCCGAGCGTCGCGAACAGCATCACCGGGAAGGAGAACATCAACACGAACGTCGCGGTCTTGCCCAGGTAGTGCACCTGCAACGACTGGTACCCGTGGTGCCACAGCACCGGGAAACTCAACGCCACCGCGAGCTCGCGGATCACCAGGATCAACGTCAGCTGCCACGGCACCACGCCGCGGGCGGTCAGCGCCAGCAGGGTCACCACGATGTACGCGCGATCGGTCACCGGGTCGAGCAGCTGGCCGAGCCGGGTGACCTGGTTCAGCCGTCGGGCGAGCTGCCCGTCCACCCAGTCGGTGGAGGCACCGATGGCGAGAACCACCAGGGCGGCCAGGTTCTGGTGCGCGATCAGCAACAGGTACACGAACAGCGGGACGCCACCCAGCCGGACCAGACTCACCAGGTTGGGCACGGTGAACACGCGGTGCGAAACGATCTGCTCGCCGTCCGCGGTGACAGGCGAGGTCGACATCGACCGGCGCGCCATCTGGCCTCCCCTCCGCGGCCATCCGGACCGGTTGTGGACCGAACGCTGTGGGAGCACGTCATCGCCCCCGCCCCCGGCAGCGATCGTCATCGTATCCGGTGCGGCGGACGTTCCTCGGCGTGGCGTGGCTGGTGTGGCTGCCGCGGCACTGGGTTTGTGCCGCGGGCCATATCTCGCAAAGCATCCTAGGAAGCTAGATTTTATGAAAACGAGCGAGTGGCGGCGGTGGCCGGCCCCGTCGACAACGGGCCGGGCCGCGTGATGACGATCGCGCGGCTGCGCTACTCTGATCTCGCTGCCGGTGCTGTTCGACCGCAGCGGGACGTGGCGCAGCTTGGTAGCGCACTTGACTGGGGGTCAAGGGGTCGTGGGTTCGAATCCCGCCGTCCCGACCAATCGTTGAGGGCCACTGACCACAGCCTTTTGGCTGGTCAGTGGCCCTCATTCGTTTCCCACGGAGATCCCCGACCGGACCACCTCCCAGCGGCGCTGGATGCAGGCCCTGGTCAGGCGAGTGTTTCGCGCAGGAAACGTTCGAACTGATGCGGCGTCGACAGCATCGGGAAGTGGTCGGCCTCGGCGAGCAGCGTGAGGCTCGCATCGGGCGCCTGGTTCACCAGCCGCTGAGCCCAGAGTCGGGTGGCCTCGAAGTCGTGCCCGCCCACGAGCACGCTGATCGGGGTGCTGATCTCTGCGAACCTGGTCTTGATGGGCGGGTCGAGTTCGCACCCGAGGTACTTGTCGAGCGTGATCAGATAGTCGTTCGCGACGGCCAGACCGATCATCTTGCGTCGGTGGTAGGAGTCAAGCGCGGGGGTCCATCCATCGACGTCGACCGCGGCCTCCGCGTAGGCTCCCCCGCTGGCCCGTGCCTGTTCACGGCGGGCGAAGTGGTCCAGCAACGTTCGCCGTGCCGCGGTCTCCGCCGGACTCGGATCCGGGAAGTCACCGAAGGAGCCGCCCGCCGCGACGACCCGGCTGACCCTGTGCGGATGGCGGCGCGCGAACGCGAGTGCGCGCCGTGCTCCGTCGGAGGGGCCGACCAGCACCGCGGAGTGCACGCCGGCGGCACTCATCACCGCGGCGATGTCCTCGATCTCGCTGTACGACTCGGTGCCGGGCGAGGACAGTCCGGTGTCCCGGTAGTCGAAGGTGGTGACCCGTGCGATCTCCGCCAACCAGGGCAGGGTCGTCTCCCAGAATCGAAGATCGGCGCTGCCGGGGTTGAGAAGAACCACGTCCTGTCCCTGACCGTGGGTCTGATAGTGCAGAAAGCCGCCTGGGACGTCCACGAACTGTCCGATCATGCCGTTCATGACGGCATCTTGATCATGTGACGAGGGCGGAGTCAACGGAGATTCCGTGTCCACACCGTGCCGGCCAGGCCTCGTGCACCTGCGGTACGGCGAGAACGTTCTGAGCGGGTCCGAAACGCTGCCGGCGGCTGGACACGGGCGCTCGCCCGGTACGGCGGGTCAGGCGAACCGGGGCAGCGTGTACCCCTGGCCGTCACTGCGGACCACGGTCTGGAACTCGGACAGGCCGGACAACAGGGCCGCGCGTGCCGCGGGAGTCATCGCCGCCAGTACCTGGGCCAGGCCCTCGCGCCGACGATGCCGGATCTGCTCCAGCAACCGACCGCCCTGCCCGGTCAACCGCACATGGATCACCCGACGGTCGCGGGTCGCGGTCTCCCGGACCAGCAGGCCGGCAGCCTCCAACCGGTCGCAGAGCCGGCTGACCGACGACATCCCGATGCCGAGCGCGCCGGCCAACTCACCGATCGTCGGATCCGACCCGGCATGTACCGCGTAGAGGACGCTCAGCTGGGTCGTCGAGATCCGGACCCCGGTGCCCTCCACCGCCTGGGACCAGACGTTGACCAGGGCATGGGTGGCGGACTCGACCGCCTCGGCGAGTTCCTCCACTGATCCGGTGCCGCGTTGCATGACCTCATTCTGCCTCGATTGGCCGCCGGGCACCCGGGTGGACCTGACCGGAGCCGCGCGTCACACCCCGCGTGACCGGCCCGAAGACCCGTTTGAGTGTCTCGCCGGCCCCCGTCGGGGCGGTCAGGAAGCCAGCCGGAACTCCGCCGTGGTCGCCCGATGGTCGCTGCCCGCGGTCCGGATCACCGAGGCGGACGTCGCCGTCAGGCCGCGGTAGAGGAGCTGATCCGGGCGGGTCACCGGAAACTGCGTGGGCCAGGTGAACCCCAGCCCCCACCCTGCGTCGCGCTGCGCGTCGTGCAGCGGGGGCACCAGCTGACCCAGCTGCCGATCGGTACTGGCCGTGTTCAGGTCGCCGAGCACGAGCAGGTGCGCCGCGGGGTCCTGCCGTACCTGGCTGGTGAGCCGGCTCAGCGTGCGGTCCCGCATGCCGTCGACGCCGGGCCGTACCGAGGCGAGGTGGACCACGTACACGGCCAGCTGGCCCCATTCCGTGTCCACCTGTGCGCGCAGCGCCCGGTTCCAGCCGAGGCCGAGGTCCACCGGCCCGGTCCTGGTGATCGGGTAGCGGCTCCACAGCCCGACGGTGCCGACGGTGACGTGGTGGCGGTACGTGCGGTCCAGGACCTGGGGCACCACCTGGCTGTTCAGCTCCTGCACCGCGACCAGCCCGGCGCGGGTGTTCGCGAGGTCGGCGGCGGTCGTTGCCGGCTGGGTGTTGTCCGCGTCCACGTTCTGGCTGACCACCCGGAACTGTCCGGTGCCGGCACGCTGCGGCAGGAACGCCGCGCCGAACGTCACCGACCAGACCAGTACGGGGGCGAGCAGCGCCACCAGGCCCAGCCGGGACCGTGCCAGCAGTGCGGCGAGCGCCAGCGGCAAGACGAGTACGCCCAGCCACGGCAGGAAACTGTCCACCAGGGTGCCCAGGCCACCGGCGGCCGGCACCAGGCGGTGACCCGCGAGAAGCGCGGCGACCAGTAGCGACGCGGCGACGAGGACGAGGTCGCGACCTCGGACGCCACGACGCCGTGACTGCCCGCGTTCGGGGGTGTGCACCGGCGCCTCGCCCATCCGTCGATTGGTCACCACACCCCACATCATCCCGCGCGCCGGGTGGCCGCCGGATCGGATGCCGGATGCCGGTGCCGAACCGACCCGGAGCGAGCCCGCGACCAGCGGAAACGGGACGTTGCGGTCAGGCGGCGAGGAACCGGGCCAGGAACGCCCGGGTGCGGGCGTTGCTCGGCCGGTCCAGTACGTCCGCGGGGCTGCCCTGCTCGACGATCACGCCACCGTCCATGAACACGACACGGTCGGCGACCTCGCGGGCGAACGACACCTCGTGGGTCACCACGACCATCGTGAGCCCGTCCGCGGCGAGGTCGCGCATGGTGGCGAGAACCTCACCGACCAGTTCGGGGTCCAGCGCGCTGGTCGGCTCGTCGAACAGCATGAGCCGTGGCCGCATCGCCAGCGCACGGGCGATCGCGACACGCTGTTGCTGACCGCCGGACAGCTGCCGGGGGAAGACGTCGGCCTTCTCGGACAGGCCCACCTTCTCCAGCAGCGCCCGCGAACGCGCCACGACCTCGGCGCGCGGTTCACGCAGTACCCCGATCGGGGCCTCGACGACGTTGCCCAACACGGTCAGGTGCGGGAAGAGGTTGAAGTGCTGGAAGACCATGCCGACCCGCCGACGGCTGCGGGCGACCTTGCGTTCCGGGAGGCGGTGCAGCCGGCCGTGCCGGCGTTCGAAGCCGACGAGGTCACCGTCGACCGTGATGGCGCCACCGTCGATGCTCTCCAGCCGGTTGACCGACCGCAGGAACGTCGACTTGCCGGACCCGGACGGTCCCATGATCACCACGACCTCGCCCGGGTACACGTCCAGGTCGATGCCGTTGAGGACCTCCAGGTGGCCGAATCGTTTGCGGACCGCCCGGGCCCGCAGCAGCGGCTGGTGTGCCGGATCGTGCGGCGCGGTCATCGGTTCGCCTCCGGACCGGGCAGGGTGGGCTTGCGCTGGATCTTGAGGAACTCGAGGAACGACGGCGGTGTGTGCCGGGTCGCTCCGCGCGCGTAGTGCCGCTCCACGAAGTACTGGCCGGCGTACAGGACCGAGGTGATGATCAGGTACCAGAGGCAGGCCACGACCAGCAGCGGGATCGTCTGGAACGTGCGGTTGTAGACCGACTGGACCGTGTACAGCAGGTCGGACAGGGCGATCACGCTGACCAGCGAGGTGGCCTTGACCATGTTGATCACCTGGTTGCCGGTCGGCGGCACGATGAAGCGCATCGCCTGCGGCAGTACGACCTTGAACAGCGTGCGGGCCCGGCCCATGCCCAGCGCCTGGGCCGCCTCGGTCTGGCCCGGGTCGACGGCGAGCAGCCCGCCGCGCACGATCTCCGCCATGTACGCGCCCTCGTTGAGTCCCAGGCCGAGGATCGCGGCGAGCATCGGTGTGATCAGCGAGTTGGTCTGCCAGTGCAGCACTTCCGGGCCGAACGGTACGCCCACCGACAGCCGCGGCAGCAGCGCCGACAGGTTGAACCAGAAGATCAGCTGCACCAGGACCGGGGTACCGCGGAAGAACCACACATAGCCGCCGCACACGCCGCGCAGCAGCGGGTTGTGCGACAGGCGACCGACGGCGAGCAGCACGCCGAGCGCGATGCCGATCACCATGGCGATCACGGTGAGTTCCAGGCTCACCATGATGCCCCGCCCCACCGACTCGGCGTTGAACCAGGCGGAGACGACACCCCACTCGAAGTTGTGGTTGGTGACCAGCAGGTGGCCGAGCTGCACCAGCAGTACGAGGAGGACGGCGGCGGCGATCCACCGCCACGGGTGCCGCTGCGGCGCCGCGTTCGCCACGTCCTCCTCGGCGGGCAGGCCGATGTCCGCCCGGTCGGTGGCTCGCGGGTCGTCGGCGGGCGACGGCGCGGGAGGCGCGGGCGATGACTTGGGTGTACTCATCGTTCTCAACTCTTGGCGAGGTTGACGCCGGGCTGGTCGATCATGTTGCGGTCCAGCCCGTAGCGCTTCATGATCGTCGAGTACGTGCCGTTGTCCACGAGCTTGCGCAGCGCCTTGAGCAGCACCGCACGCAGCGGCGAATCCTTCGGCACCACGGCGCCCTGGTACAGGTCGTCGAAGCCGTTCTTGTGGCCGGTGCCCGCGAGTTCCAGCTGGCCCTTCGACTCCTTGACGAAGTACGACAGCGGCGCCTCCGACGAGAAGAACGCGTCGGACCGGCCCGAGCGTACCGCCAGGATCGATGTCGGCTGGTCCTTGTAGGACTGCACCGTGACCGCGGGCTTGCCGGCCTTCGTGCAGGCCTTCGCCTGCTCCTTGATCACGCTCTCCGCCGATCCGCCGGCCTGCACCGCGACGCGCAGCCCGCAGGTGCTGTCCAGGTCGGTGATCTTCTTCGGGTTGCCCTTCGGCACCGCGAAGACCACGAACTCCTGCACCCAGTCCACGAAGTCCGCGGAGGTCTGCCGCTCCTTGAAGTCACCGATCGGGCCGAACGCGAAGTCGTAGCGCCCCGCGCCGATGCCGGTCAGCTCCCCGGACAGGCCGTCCACGGTCACCTCCCGGGTGTGCACCCCGAGTACCTGGCCGACCGCCTTGAGCAGGTCGGTGCTCGCCCCGGACGCCTGGCGGCTGTTGGACCCGGTGACCGTGTACGGCGGGAACGAGCCGCTGTTGACCGACGTGAGCACCCCGGACTTCTTGACCTTCTCGGGCAGCTGGTCGTGCAGCGCGGTGTCCTGCCGCTGCGACCGCGACGTGCCCCCGGACTTGTCGCCGCCGGTCGTACTGCCGGGGTCCTTGGCGCAGCCGGCGGCACCGACCAGCGCCAGCGCGGCCATCGCGGCCACCGTGACACGGCTTACTGAACGCATCGGCTGCTCCTCAACTCTGCATCGCCGGGGGGACCGGCACGGGACGGGCGGTGGGCACGGCGACCGGCTGCGGTGTCGGGTCGACGGTGAAGCGGCGGTTGGCCAGGACCGGCAGACGCCGGCGGGCCTCCTCGACGCGGTGACCGGACACCTCGGCCCACAGCAGGCCGGGCTCGTCGGCGAGCCGGGCGGTGACCACGCCGAGCGGGTCGACCACCATCGAGTGGCCGATGTTGCGGGCGCCGCACTCCCCCGCGCCGACGACGTAGACGGTGTTCTCCAGGGCGCGGGCGGCCAGCATGAGTTCCCAGTGCCGCTCCTTGAGCGGCCCCTTCACCCAGGCCGCCGGTAGTACCAGGACCTGCGCACCGGCCACGGTCAGCAGCCTGGCCAGTTCCGGGAAGCGGACGTCGTAGCAGGTCATCAGGCCGACGGAGAGGCCGGCGCAGTCGAACGTCACCGGCGCGTTGTCGGACGGTGCGACGTTCTCCGACTCCCACGAGCCGAACGCGTCGTAGAGATGCAGCTTGCGGTACACCGTCTCGATGCGGCCGTCGCGGACCACGACCAGCGTGTTGTGCGCCCGCCCCGACGGGCCGGGCTCGTGCACGCCGGCCACCACGGTCACGTCCCGACCGCGGGTGGCCTCGACGAGCCCGGACACGAACGGTCCGGTCAGCGGCTGGGCCGCGCGGCGCAGCCGGCTGAAGTCGTCGGTGAAGCGGGCGAGCACGCCCTCGGGCAGGACGAGCAGGTCGGCGCCGCCGGTGTCGGCGCGCGCGATCAGGTCGGTACAGGTGTCCAGGTTCTGCTGCCACTCCGCGCTCGCGGCGAACTGGCCCACGGCCACCAACATCAGTGTCCCTCCTCGGCCGCGGCCTTGGCGTACTCCTCGAACAGGGCGGTCGGGTCGACCGGCGCCGGCATCAGTCCCTGCGCGGACAGTTCGGCGCAGAAATGGTCGATCATGGTGGCGTTGCCCGCCAGGCCGTACGGCATCCAGTCGGCGCCGACGTGGCGTTCGGTGCGGTGGATGTCCGCGAGCGCCCAGGGGGTGGTGTCGGCCAGCTTGCGTTGGCCGGCCCACCAGGTGTTGCGGGACTGACGCAGCGCCGCCATCAGGTCGGTGAGGATCCCCGGGCGCCGCACCGCGACCTCGCGCCGGACCGTGACCAGGTGGATGCCGGGGATGTAACCCACCTGCCGCAGGTACTGCATCTCGGCGGCCGGATAGTCGACCAGCAGCGGGCGCAGCGGGCTGTCGGGCTGGTGGAAGCCGGGCGGCATGAACGGGGTCATGATCGCGTCGAGCGTCCCGGACAGCAGTCCGGTGACCAGCGAGCCGCCCGGTTCGATGACGCGGACGTTGTCTGCCGGCACGACGCCGCCGAGCCGGTCGGTGACGGGCGCATCCGGGGTCAGCGGGCCGACCGCCCATTCGACATCGGCCAGCGCGACACCGGCGTGCCGCAGGACCCCCCGGGTCCACACGTTGCCGCTGTCCGGCCAGCCGGTCAGGCCGATCCGCAGACCGGCGAGCTGCTCCACGGCGTCGTACGGGCTGTCCCGGCGGACCAGGATGCACCGGTGCCGGAAGGCACGCATCACGAACGCGGGGATCGCGACGGTCCGGTCGTCGCCGGCGGCGCGGGACCGCACGTACCGGCTGAACGAGGTTTCGGCGGCGTCGAGTCCTGGCTCGGCGAGCAGGTCCGGGGTCACCGACCGTCGCGTGACACGGAGGTCCAGCCCGGGGGTCTCGACCTCCCGGAGGGCCAGCGGCACCAGGTGCGACCAGGGTCGTGCTGCCAGGGTGAGCCGTGTTCCTGTGCTACTCATCGCGGCCTACGGTAAAAGTTCACCTATACTTTGAACAAGAGATTTTTGTTACTGATCATTACCTACGGCGATACTGCTCGGTAACGCCACGTCCGGCCCGCGGAGGAACCCCCCATGGCAACCGAAACGTCGCTCGGCGCGCCCGAGCCGCTGGACACGGAGAAACTGGACGCGGAGGCCATCGCCAGTACCGACGGTGCGCCCGCCAGCGACGGCACACCCGTCGACGCCGGCTGGCTCGCCACCCACGTCGAGGATCCGAGCGCCCGCGGCATCGCCGCCTCACTGACCGCCCTCATCCGCGGTGGGTCGCTGCGCGCCGGGCACCGACTGCCCACCGTCCGGGAGTTCGGTGCCCGCCTCGGAGTGAGCCCAGCGACCGTGTCCGAGGCGTGGTCGATACTGCGGCGCCGGCGTTCCATCAGTGGCCGCGGCAGGGCCGGCACCGTGGTCACCGGGCCACCGGACGCGCCCCGGCCGTACCGGTTCGAACGCGCCGGGCGGTACGGCGACCGGCTGCGGCACGACCTGCGGCTGGCCGTGCCCGACCCGGCGCTGCTGCCGCCGCTGGATCTCGCCCTGGCCGAGGCGCTGCGCGCCGAGGCGATCAACGAGTACGAGCGGGTGGGCATCACGCCGCAGCTGGCCGAGGCGGTCCGCCCGACCTGGCCACCGGCCCTCGGCTCCGGTTCCCTGCTGGCCGTCAACGGCGGGTTCGACGCGCTGTTGCTGCTCTGCCAGACCCTGGTGACCTCCGGCGACCGGGTCGCCGTGGAGGACCCGACCGCGCCGCGCCTGCTGGACATCCTCGACGCGGTCGGCGCGGAGGTCCTACCGGTGGCCTGCGACGAGCGGGGGCCACGGCCCGACGCGCTGGCCGCCGTGCTGCGCCACCGACCGGTACTGTTCTGCTTCCAGCCGCGGGCGCACTCACCGGCCGGTCACGACGTCGACGCGGCCCGCCGGGACGAACTGGCCGACCTGCTCACCGGCACCGACACCCTGGCCGTCGAGGACGACGGGCTGGGCGATCTCGCCGCCGCGCCGGTGTACAGCATCGGCGAACGCCTCCCCGAGCGCACCGTACTGATCCGGTCCTACTCGAAGTCGCACGGCCCGGACCTGCGGCTGGCCGTACTCGGCGGTCCCGCCGCGATCATGGAGAAGGTCCGGGTCTACCGGACCTTCGGCGCGGGCTGGACCAGCCGGATCCTGCAGAACTGCCTGGCGGTGCTGCTCGGCGACCCGGCGGTGGGGCGCGCCGTGACCCGGGCCGGGCAGGTGTACCGCCAGCGACGCGCGACGCTGGCGAACGCGCTGGCCGACCGGGGCATCGCCACCACCGGGACGGACGGCCTGGGACTCTGGGTACCGGTGGACGACGAGCGCTCCGCCCTGGTCACGCTCGCCGCGGCCGGCATCGCGGTGGTGCCCGGCAGCCGCTACTTCCACGGCCGGCACCGGCCGCACCTGCGGGTGGCGACGGGGCGCGGCATCGAGCCGCTCGGCGAGGTGGCCGACCTCATCGCCTTCGCCGCCAGCGACCCCGACGCCTCCGACTAGCCGCGAACTCCGGCCCGCGCGTGATCGGGCTAGAGGTCGAGGACGGCGCGCAGAGCCACGTCAACCTGCTCCATGACGTCCGGAGGAAGCACCGCGACCCGCTCGGCGAACCGGTCCGGGCTGGCCGTGTCGATCCGCCGGCACCGCGCGAAACCCAGGCCGTCGGGCAGTTCCACGCTCAGCAGCGCGGTCGGCCCGGTCGGGCCCGACGGGGTCACATCGACGACCAGCGGCTCACCCAGTTCGTTGAGCGAGTCGGTGGACACGACCACGACCGACCGGGTGCGGGTCAGAGACTTGTACGCCCACACCTCGCCACGGTTCACGCGGCCCCGCTCGCCTCGGTCTCCCGCGCACGCTCGGCACGCCATGCCTGGTCCTCGGGGTGACGCCGGTCGTGTTCGATCTCGGCCCGTACCGCGAGGCGGAGGACCTCCTTCTGCGCCAGCTTGGCGAAGAAGGCCGAGATGTTCTCGCCACCCGCGGCCTTCACCGCCTGGGCCAGTTCGTCGGGCAGAGCTATCGTCACGCGCGTCATACCGGCGAGCATAACAGCACGCATACTGATTGTCGGCACTCGCTTCAGTCGGCCATCACGTGGCCAAGAACCTCACCCGCTGCGTCGACTCGGCCAACCAGACCAGCAGGGTCTCGCGCTCCTGTGGCGCAGTCACGGCAGCGCGCACGGCGGTGGCCTCGGCCGGGGACCGTCGGCGGGCCCCGCGCCGACGATGGCGACCCAGAAGCGGTCCCCGCCACCCAGGTGCTGGATCAGATCGAACAGCGTCCACTCGGGACAGGTCGGCACCTGCATGCCGAGGCTGGGTGCGGAGGCAACCGCGGTGCGGAAGGCCGTCGATCGATCGACGATCAACTGCAGCAGTACGGGAACTCCAGCGCCTCTACCACGCCGGATGTCTGTCACTGTGCTCCGGCGACCGATCCAGGAGTCGCGGAACCGATCGACGTTCTGTCGGATGAGCGGCAGCGGAATGGGGGTGAATGTGCCGTGCGCACTGGTACCGCTTCCGCCAACACTACGCATTTTGACCTTTGGTGTCCACTCTATTACTTGTAGTGACTGGAGTTGGTTTGATAAGCGGCCTGGCGGATCATCCGCCTGGTCAACCATGGGTAATCGATTGACCAAAACCCCCGTACTGACCGATGGTCACTGTGTCGGTAGTGACGGCTGATTGTCGTTTCGTGCTCCGGAAAGGAGTCGCGATGCACGCACACACGTTTCTCGCGGGCCCCACGTCGACCGTTGCCGCGGTACCCGGAGTCGGGGCCCGACCGCCGCCCCGACGTTCCGACCCCGCCCCGCCCCGCCCCGCCCCCGTTCGTACCCGTCCCTGACGTTTGGGGTGACCATGTGCTCCAACCCTGACCAGCACCGTCGGCCCGGCACGTTGAACACGCCGGCCGGCCCCGTCCCGGTGCACCGTTGTCCTGACGGCTTCCTGGAGTCCCCGCGCCCGAACCGGCCCGTTCCCCACGGGCCCGTCCCGATGCCTCGGTTCGGACTGCACATGTGGCTGCTGCTGCCCTGGATGACCGCCCGCGCCCGCCGAATCGCCAACCGCGAACTGATCCACGACCGGCAGCTGGCCATCAGGCTCGCGCTGCTACCCGACACCCACCGCATCCACGTCATCGACGCGATCTGGGCGGAACGCCACGAGCGTCGTGCCGTCTCCGCCTGACGTCGCCGCGTCGGATATCCGTCAGTTGGCACCGCGGGGCGGCCGGGACGACCTCGCCGGGGCGGCACCGTCCACCTCGGAGAGGTCGTCCCGACATTCGGCGCCACGGGTGGGCCGGGAACGGCAGGCGTCCGGGCCCGACACTCCCTGCGGTGACGCTCAGGGGTTCCCGCGGCGGAGTGGCCGCCCCGGGCCCGCGGTCACCGTGACGGTGCCAGGGCACCGCCGTCGGAGACCTCGGGCGACGGCGTCGCCACCCGCCGCCGCCCCGCGAGGACGACGAGCACGATCGCGCCGACGCCGAACACGACGTTGCCGGCCAGGCCGATCGGCAGCGGCACGCCCAGAGAGGCGGAGTGCACGACACCGACCCAGACGTAGGTGAGCAGGGCACCACGGGCGACGGCCAGACGATGAACGCGTCCCCAGCCCGGACGCCGGGACCAGTGCGTCAACAGCGAGCCGCCGGCGAGTACCGGCACGAGGCAGCAGCCGATGACGGGCCAGGCCCCGACGAACCAGGGCGCGACGAGGTCGGTGAGCCAGTAGAGGCTGGACAGCCCGAACACGGATGCGGTCACCGCCACCGGACCCGGGGCGCCGCGACCCTGTTCGCGTACCGTCCCGGCGGTGCGCCGGGCACGCCACAGGGCCACCGCGACCAGCCCGACGACGGCGGCACCGACGACGGCGAACTGGACCGGCGTCGCGACGAACCGGAACCGCTCGTACTGCATGAGCGCGAGCGCCACGGATCCGAGCACGAAGGCGGTCGCGGTGATCGTCAGGCCGACCCTGCCGAGCCACGCGCGGGGCGGTTGCCGGTCGAACGCCTCGACGAGGGCGATCGGTACGCAGATGCTCCAGACCGCGTGCATGACCAGCGACTCCTGGACCAGGGTGGCGCTGATGCCGAGTCCCGGGATCGGAGCGTGACCGGCGAAGTTGTCGAACCCGAGGTAGGCCGGGTTGAACAGCATCTGGTCGATCGGCCCCTCCTCGAACAGGGCGTACGCCGCGGCGAGCACCACCATCGTGGGCCACCCGCCGGCACGCCGCCCCACCTCGCGGACGAGCAGCGCGCCGCCGCCGTACATCGGCGCGAGCAGCACCACGTACGGGAACGCGGTGATCGGCTGGTTGCCCAGCAGGAACTCACCCACGCACGGCGCGAGGAGGAACAACCCGAGCCCGTACAGCCAACGCCAGCGTCGCCGCGGCGCTGACCCACCGGCATGACCCATCGAACTGTCGACCACGATTCAAAGATAGAGCACGTACTCTAGTTTTCAGCACCGGCTCCGCGCGGGCTGGCCGGTCCGCTCCGGCCGCAGCGCCGGGGCACCTGGTCAGAACACGTGCGTGACGCCCTCGGCGGCGAGGCGGTCATCGAGAGTGCCGCGGTCGAGGTTCGCGCACAGCACGACCGACGCCCCGACCGACAGCGGCGCGAGCAGCCACATGACGGGTTGCTCGTGCTCGGCGACATCGACCAGGACCCGGTCACCGGCCCGCAGACCCCTCGGTTCGGCGATGCCGCGGGCGATCTCCATCCATTGCTGGTAGGTCGTCCCGTCCGGGCTGGCCGGCTCGGTGTGCCGGATCGCCTGGTACGCCGGCGCGACGTCCGGGTACCGACGAACTTCGGCGAGGTAGTCGCGGTAGGTGTCGGGCACCTCGTCCAGTACGGCACCGTCGGGGGCCAGGCCGAGCGCGAACCGGTGCCGTGCCTGCGGTACCGATTCGAGCCAGCTGTCCAGCCGGTGCCGCGCGACGAACACCGCGTCCAGCGGTTCGTCCATGCCCGGGTCCAGCGGCGCCAGGCCCGCGGTCGCCCAGGGCCGGAACGACACGGTGACGCCGATCGACCAGGCTCCCAGCAACACGGCGGCGGTCTGCCAGTGCGGCGGCAGCAGTACGGCCGCCCGGTCTCCGGCCGTCAGCCGGCACCCGTCCCGTAGCAGGCTCGCGGTCCGCGCGACCCAACTGCCCAGGGCCGGGGCGGTCAGCTCGGTCCGCTCCCCCGTCGCGTCGTCGCAGTAGGTCAGCAGCGGCCGGTCGACGTCGGCGGCCACGTCGGCGCCGATCATCGTGGTCGGTGCGGCGTCGCCTGGTGACGGCATGGTGATCTCCCGTGTCGGTGGTCGGTACGGATGTCAGGCGTGCTGCGGCGGGCGCAGGCCGCTGAGGATGATGGCGAGGTTGCGACGCCACTGGTCGGGCTCGGCGGCCAGGCCGATGGTGTGGTCGGCGGGGATGGCCGTGGCGAGCACGAACGGAACATCCCGCCACGCCACGTCGGCGCGGATCGCGCCGGCGTCCTGCGCGTGCTGGATGAGCCGGTGCATCTCTTCGCGGAGCAGATCCACGTGCCCACCGAGGTCGAGTTCGCCCGCTCCGGACAACGCCGCGTGCAGACCACAGCTGGAGGCACGCAGCTGGACGAACGCTTCGGCGAAGTCCGCGAAGCCCTGCCACGGGTCGTCGGCGTCGCGCGCCCTGGCCGCCCACTCGGTCATTTCGGTGATGGTGTCGACGAGGATCGCGGCGAGCAGGGTGTCGAGCGAGGGGATGCGGCGGTACAGCGTGCCCAGGCCGACGCCTGCGCGACGCGCGACGTCTCGCGTGGTGACGCCGAGGTTCTCGTCCAACGCGGTCCGAGCGGCGGCCACCAGTCGTTCGACGTTGCGTCGCGCGTCGGCCCGCAGCCTGGCGCCGTCGGGGTTGAACAGGGCTTCGACCTCTGTTGCCATGTCCGCAGGCTACTAGAAACGGGTCGCACTGTTCCAGTTGTGCTACGGTCCAGGCAATAACCGGAACGCAATGACCCGTTTGGAGAACTGGTGAGTCGACAGATCGGTGTCGGAATCGTGGGCGCCAACCCGGACCGCAGCTGGGCCGCGCGGGCGCACGTACCCGCCCTGCACGCCGCGCCCGACTTCACGCTGGCCGCGGTCGCGACCACACGGGAGGAGACGGCACGCGCCGCGCAGGAGCGGTTCGGTGCCGCGCACGCCTTCACCGACGCCGCCAGCCTGGCGCAGCATCCGGACGTGGACCTCGTGGTCGTCACGGTGAAGGTGACGGCGCACGTCGAGCTCGTCACGGCGGCCCTGGAGGCCGGCAAGAACGTGTACTGCGAATGGCCGTTGACCCGGACCGCCGCCGAGGCCGCCGACCTGGGCGACGCCGCCGAGAAGGCCGGTGTCCACGCCACGGTCGGCCTGCAGGCCCGGTACGACCCGGCGGTCGCCCGGGCCCGCGACATCATCGCCCAGGGCGAGCTGGGAACGGTCCTGTCAGCGACGCTCTACAGTGCCCGCGGCAAGGGAAACAGCCACGCGGTTCCGGCATGGACGGCCTACACCTACGACGCGACCACGGGTGCCGGCCTCGTGCAGATACTCGGCGGGCACGCCCTGGACCTCGTGCAGTACCTGCTCGGGCCGATCACGGACATCACCGCGCGGACCGCCGTACGTGAACGACACCACAGCGTCGCCGAGACCGGTGCGCCGATCGCCGTCACCGCCGCAGACCAGTTCGCGGCCGTCACGACGCTCGACGACGGCGCGCTCATGACGATCCACCTGCACGACGTCGAGTCCGCTCAGCCCCGTACCAGGCTGGAGGTCGCCGGTACGGCGGGGAACCTCGCGCTGGTGTCCGGGCCGGACACCGATCCACTGGCGACACAACTGCAGATCGGGCCACTGGAGCTGCACCGGTCCAGCCCGGACCGGCCGACGTGGCGCCCCGTGCAGCTGGACGACGCTCGGCCCGCGCTGCCGACACAGGCGCGCAACGTCGCGGGTCTCTACCGTCACCTGGCCGCCGACCTGCGCGACGGCACGCAGAACGTGCCGAGCTTCCGGACCGCGCAGGCACTCCACTCGCTGATCGAGTACGCCCAGCGCGACCACGCCTGAGACGCTGCCCGACCGTGGCGTACCCCCGGGGTCCCCACGGCCGTCCCGGTGCGTTCGGCAGAGCCGGAACCTGCAACACGATTCGGCGCAGCGGGGGCCGAATCCGGCCTTCGTGCCTCGCGGCGCTCGGCGTGCCATCGGCGCGGTCAGTCGGTGCCCCATCCGGTGTCTCGTGCCCACCGCTCCGCCGCCGCCATCAGGATGTCCGTGGCCGGCGCCTTGATCTGCCCGTAGTCCATCAGGTCCGGCACGCTTCTGGCCAGCCGCTGCTTGAAGGCGCCCCAGGCTCGGCGAGCGTCGTCATCGGCCCGCAGAAAGTCGCGGAACAGCAGCGCGTACCGGGCGTTTCCGCCACCACTCTCCCGTACGTGGACGTTGCAGGAACGGGCGCCGACCGGGGGCGCGAAGACCAGCTTGCGGTACTCACGCCCGGCCGAGGTCTCCGTACGGTTCCACGGTTCCGGCCGGCAGCGGAACCCGATCGCGCCGAACAGCGCCGTGATCCGCGGTTCGTCGAGGACCGGCACCCGCACCTGGATGTCGATGCAGTCCTTCGCCGGCAGGCCCGGTACCGACGTCGACCCGACGTGGTCGACTCCGACGATGCCCTCACCCAGCGCGCCGCGAAGGACGTCGGCCAGCGCGCCGAACTCCGCGGCCCACCCCGGCCGGTGGTCGATTACCGAGACCTGCACACGTTCGTCGGGAAACGGCACGGCACCAGACGCTACCGGCTGCCGGAGCACCCGAGGAGGTCGTCGCCGCGCGATGTCACGAACCGGGACGCCATCTCGTCGTGGTAGGTGGAACCCCGCCGCGCGGCACGCGACCTGGAGGCTCGGTGTCGCCGCGGCCGGGGTGTGCC